>JAEUSG010000216.1 GCA_016788315.1 Fibrobacterota bacterium
GGTCAATACAGCCGAAAATCAATAATACTCGTAAAGGAAGTATTACCAACAAAAGACGGAATCTACAAAAAAATACACAAAGAGCATTTACGATCGATTATCAATGGAATTGATTCTGCTTTTTTATCTTATTCAAGATTCAACATTGATCGTCTTCCAAGCAGTTGCTATTCCCGTTTTTTTAGTTCTGTTTTTGGTGATTCAGTTGCACTGAAAATTCCGGATAAAATTGAGGATACGATTCAAAAGGCGATTGAAAACGAGCTTGCGCCAAATCTTATTTCTTCTCTTGATCCAACTATCGTTCGTAATCGAGCAGCTTTTTTAAGATCGGAAAACCAATACAATTCGGCAATGGCTTATAAAATGAAGGAATTGGATATAACGTCCGCAGAATACAGCCTGGTTTTAAATAATGAATACGTTATTGTTCCACTAATAAATCAGTACATCTATGGAATAGATCAAAAAGATGGAGCTTATGTTTGCAGACTTAAAATTGGCCTGTCTGTATACAGAATACGCACGGACAAGGCAAAGGTATCTGCAATTTTCGTTAAATCCTTTTATGAAAATGGAGCGATATCAATAAATTCTAATGAATATGCAAAAAGGCATGAACGGCGACGTTTACTTGGCCTTCCTTCTTTGCCACCAATAAATAAATATGTCTTTCAAGAAGCACTTCGCGAAGCAATTGATGGTTTGCTCTATGAGCTTCTAAGCATAAATGACTTCAGGCTCACGAGCCAAATTTTATCGACAAGTGGTAGCAAGGTAAGTTATCAGATAGATTCTTCTGAAATTGCTGATGTTGGAATCGATGGGATATTTGAGTTTAAGGAAAATGTTGAATTGCAGAACGGAAATATTAAAACAATCACGAAGGGCTGGAATTACATTCAAAAAATTGAAGGTTATCATCCAAAAAACGAAGATGAGCTTGCGAGTGCAAAGAATGCTTCGGTTGCGTCAAGGCAAGATGAACCGATAGTAATTGCCAATGCGATAGTGCGGCCTACTGCCTACAATTTAATTGGCAAAAGGGTTTCGGGAAGTCCTTATACGGGACTTCTTGTTATGGAACGTCCACATTCAGCTTATGATATTGAAATGATGTTCCGAAGAACTCCTACGATAATTCAGAGTGATAGTGCAGACAATATTGACATAATAAAATTACCGAATAAAATAAGCGGCATGATGCAAGGAATAGAAATCAATGTAGGATCATCGAGAATTTGGAACATAAGTCAGCTAAAGATGAGATACTCTTTGTCATATTCGTGGATGAATATATCATCCAATGGCGGCGCTTTTCAGATGGGAACGAGTAGGCCAATCAATACATTCAATGCCTTCGATTTAGGAGTGGGGGCGAAAAAGACGATTTATTTTAGAAGACTTGCACCGGAAATTCATTGCGACGGTTTATTCGGTAGTAAATTCTTTCTGGGAGGAGACACGACGACTTCAATGTTGTCACAAATATATATAGGAGCGAAGGCTGGGGCAGGAATGCAGATAGCATTAAGTCCTGATTATTTGATTGGTTTATATGCTGAAGGACGATATGATTATGCTTTTGGAAAATGGGCGTATCATCAAACACTCAAAGATTATACGGGTAATGAAGTTGATATTGGTGTACGCCCAAGAAATATCAGTATAGCAATCGGCATCTTATTATCGATCAACGCATGGCAGGTTAAAAACATAGTCGACAGAATGGGCGATGGCATGGCATCATTATTTAGTACACAAGATGATGGGGATAAGGACATCACACAAATACAGCCGTAAAGAAGAAATGATGTTGGCGCGAAAACAAAAGAAAATACTGGATTATTAGAACGCGCCCAAGTAGAGAATCGAGGTTTTTTCAGCGATAAACATCCGTTTTAACTTGAAATAATAAATCAAATTAAGCCGGATTCTTCCGGCCTTTTTTATAACTCTATAAAAGTCAAATGAGTAAATAAATTCAGAAAATATCGTTTAACTCGAAATAATAAATATTATTACAAGTTAACCGGAAAACCGATGGAATTACAGAATGCACAAAGTGAGTTTCTAAAATACATCCGGCTAGAAAAAGCATTCAGCGAAAACACTTTTCTTGCTTACAAAGCTGAAACAGGTAAGCTGATCTCATCATTGCAAAAAGAGGGGTTAATAACGATCGAGGAAGTTGACCGCTTCCATCTTACTGATTTCACGCGTTCCTTGGATATGCTTCAGATTTCAAGCAAGAGTAGAGCAATAGCGGTAATTCGGTCTTTCTTCGGGTTTTTAAGAGAGCTTGAACTTCTTCAAACAAATCCGGCAGAATTTATCAGCCAGCCCAAAATCCCAAGAAAAATGCCTGTTTTCCTTTCTGAAGAGGATTCTCGGGCGCTCCTACGGACTGTTCTACGCACGGCAACACCATTTTATAAGATGCGTGACTACACCATTATAGCCTTATTTCTAAACACCGGAATACGATTGTCTGAGTTATGTGGGATAAGAGTTAGAGATCTGGATTTAATTACCCCGCAAATTTGCATCACACGAAAGGGAAATAAGCAGGCTTATATCTACCTCGATGAAAGCCTGGTGTCATTTGTAAAACGATGGCTTAAAGACAGACGAGGTTACAAGAATAGCGAAAAGTCTGATTTCCTTTTTTTAAGCAAATGGGGCAATCAAATATGCGGTGCAACTGTCATTGAAACTGTAAAGAAATATGCCATCTTTGCCGGATTAGTCAAAGATGGTGGGCATCAAATAACACCTCACAAGCTTCGGCATTCTTTTGGAAGCAGATTACTGTCAAAGGGTGAAAACCTGCGAACTATTCAAGAACTCCTTGGGCATTCCAGTATAACATCAACCCAAATTTATACACATATAACGGAAATCAACCTACGAAAAACCATCGAAAGACAGAGCATATAATTATACCCTTTTATTTCCCATAATTTATAAGGGGAGAATCAAACATGCAGCTGTCAAGTCGATTTGAATTATTAAAAGGGAATATCTTCTATGGGCCAAGACCTATTCAACTGCGTCGTGAACTGTTCTTGTTCGATCATGAAAGGCAGGAATGGCTATTATTATTGATCGCCGATTTCCCATTGTATTTGATGTCACAGCATATCCTCAGAAAAGAGACTCCCAATATTTCGTTACCAATCGTTGCCCTAATGAATATTTCATCCGAATCTAAGATTGGTTTGGCCTCTGGAGTGAAAATGGGAATCGAAGATTATCGCATAGTAGAGAACGACAGAACCCAA
>JAEUSG010000231.1 GCA_016788315.1 Fibrobacterota bacterium
TATGTTGCAGCGCCGCCGAACAATCCGCGGAAGAAAAGTGCTTTCCTGCTCACGAATTTCAATGATAATAATCCCAGCATGGCGCCTGCTCCAAGTACAGCAAGACCAACTGCAAATCTGAAGAAGGAGGAAACTTTTGGATCCACTTCTGCAGATCGGATCAGAAGAGCCATTGCACAGAATGCGAAATTGGAAATTAGCATCAGTGCTACACCTCGGGAAACTGCGAACCTGTTCATACTTTTCTCCTGCAAATAAAAAACCCGCCACTTTTTTTAGTGGCGGGCTGAAATTTTTACCCAAATCTTTTTAAAGTTTACGCGTTTATAGCGCCCGCCATAGATTAATGATCTGTTTACCTTTTTTTAGAAGGTTTACACTGTGCCATCGTTTAATAATAGGGCGGTTGACTGAAATCATGACATCAAGATAATTAAAGGAAGCATTAAAGTAAAGCCGCTTCTGCATTTTTTCTAATAGCACGTATAATGTCGGCATCGGCAACAACAACTCTTCCCAAATCATGAACCTTTGGATTCTGGAAAGTCATTGGATTGTCAATATATCTTCTGGCTGCTGAATGGTACTCTTTTGCACGGCATTTTGCTGCAAGTGAGCCGACATTTTCCGGTCTGACTCCTGATCCCGGCATGACAATTATGCGATTACCGGCCTGATTAACAAGTTTTGCCAAAAGTTCAGGTGCTTCAGGTGCAAGCATCTCCTGACCGGAAGTCAATACCCGTTCACAGCCCGCATTTATAAGATCCTCAAGTGCTTTAACTGGGTTCGGCGTCAGATCAAAGGCGCGGTTACAGGTTACACCCATACCATCAGCAGTATCAACAATTCTTTTCATACGGTCAATGTCGATGGTGCCGTCAATTTTCTGAGTACCTATGGATACACCGTCACAGCCTAATGTTTTGCATATCTTAACGTCAGAGAGCATTATTTCGAACTCATCATCGCTGTAAAAATAGTTGCCTCCGCGCGGCCTGATAATTGGATAAAGTTTGAGTGATACTTTCTCACGGACTCTTTTGATAAGACCGTAACTTGGAGTAGTACCACCCTCACCAGGGTTATCACACAGTTCAATGCGGTTAGCGCCTCCGAGCTCTGCGTTTGTGCAGGCTTCGAATGTGAAAGCGCAGATCTCAATTTTTACAGTAACTGCCATATATGTCTCCAGCGTTAAGTTTTATCCAAAATAATAGTTTTTTTGTGATTTAAAGCTGGTTTTAAGCAAAATGTGTCTTTTATACACAAATGTGATACGAGTATACATAGCAATTGAACATAACAGGGGCTAGTTTTAGGTAAAGTTCATCATTCAAAATGGAGCAAATATGAAAAGTGAGTTCAGATACAGACAGGTACACCTGGATTTTCATACTTCAGAACACATTCCTGACGTTGGTTCAAATTTCAATGCACAGCAGTTTGTGAATGCTCTAAAAGCGGGAAATGTAGACTCAATTACAGTCTTTGCTAAATGTCATCATGGCTGGTCATATTTTCCAACAAAAACGGGAAAGGTACATCCTAGTCTAAAAAGGGATCTTCTTGGCGAGATGGTTAAAGCATGCAAAGAAGCAGATATCAATATTCCGGCATATCTGTCAGTTCAATGGGATGAGCTTTCAGCAAGGGAACATCCAGAGTGGCGTGTAATAAGAGGGCAGAACGAAAGATTTAAGGTTGAAAATGGTGACCAGTCAGATCAAAGCCAGCTTACAGCCTGCTGGCATCCTTTATGCCTTAATCAAAAAGGGTATGTTGACTATTTAATAGCGCATACTCTTGAAGTTATGAGTCTTTACAAAGTTGATGGAATCTTTCTGGATATTGTAATACCATACGACTGTGTATGCGGTGAATGTATAAAAAGCATGAAGCGCGATGGCCTCAATCCAAAGAAAAAAGAGGATCGTTTAGAGAATCATCGAAACGTTATTATGGCTCATTACAAAAGGATGCATGCTGCTGTAGAAGCGAAAGATCCGACCATGAGACTTTTTCATAATTCCGGTCACATTTATAAGAATGAACGTGACAGGCTCCCCTTTTTCACTCATCTTGAATTGGAATCCCTTCCTACAGGCGGCTGGGGTTATGACCATTTTCCTGTCTCTGCCCGTTATGTCAATACGCTTGGAATGGAATACCTTGGCATGACAGGTAAGTTCCACACTTCATGGGGTGAATTCGGTGGATTTAAACGGGCAAAAGCTTTGGAGTATGAGTGCCTCTCCATGCTTGCATTAGGCGCGCGCTGTTCTGTTGGTGATCAGCTGCATCCGGATGGTTTGATGGACATGGACACATATAAAATTATTGGACCGGCATATGGACGGGTAAAGAAAATTGAACAGTTTGTAATTAATTCAAAAGCTCTAAGTGAAGTGGCAATATTCTCTGCTGAAGGACATACACATAACCGTGACAGCGAAAAGATAGATATGGGAGCAGCCCGTTTTCTGAATGAAGAGCAGATTATGTTTGATATTATTGATGAAGATGCAGACTTTTCAAACTATAAGCTTATTGTACTTCCTGATGTAATTACTCTTGAAGGGTCACTGTTGGATAAAATTCGTATGTATGTTAGGAATGGCGGAAAACTTATTCTTACAGGCGCATCGGGCATGAATCCTGAAAAGAACGGTTTTGCTGTTGACTTTAAGGCTACAGTAAAAGGAGTAAGTGATTTTAAGCCTGATTATATGGTATGTAAAAAGGGTCTTGATGACAGGCTTCCTGAGTCTCCATTTGTTGTTTATGACAGGGCGTACAAAGTAAAGAGTACAGGGGCTGAAATTCTGGCCGAAACCCGTGTGCCCTATTTCAACAGGGAGTGGGACCATTTCTGCAGTCACAAACATACTCCATACCGCAGAGAACCAAACAATGAGTATGATGGAATTTTACTGGACGGCAATGTGGCCTATTTTTCACACCCTATTTGTGAAACCTATTTTAATTGGGGGCAGCCGCTATACAAATATGCCTTTATTGCTGTATTGCGAAAATTACTGCCGGAGTTTGATGTTACGGTTAAGATGCCTTCGAGCGGCCGGATTTCATATATGGAACAGAAGGGGAAGAATCGACGTCTTCTTCATGTCGTATATGCTCAAACACAATATCGGGGAAGCGCTCATAAAATAGAGATTCTTGAAGATGCTGTTCCTCTGCAGCAGGCGCCATGCAGAGTTAAGTTGCCAGTAAAACCGGCGCGCATATACTATGGTGAAGATGGAAGAGAGATACCCTTTGTTTATAAAAATGGAATTGCTGAGTTTGTGCTTAAAGATATTGATCTTCATGCTGTTGCTGTAATTGAATTAGCATAAACATTTTTACCTAGGAAATAGTATGACCTCAAAAGAACGTATACGAAATGCTCTGCAGTGTAAAGCGTGTGACAGAGTGCCTGCTCATTTTAATGCAACTTCCTATGTAATGGAAGAACTTAAAAGAACACTTGGGCTTGCAGATAATGAGGCTGTATTTCAGCATTTTGAGATTGATACAAGAACTATTGGTGCGAAGTATATCGGGCCGGCATTGGCAAAACGAGATATTGGAAACAACAGTTCAGAGAGCGAGAATATGTTCGGTTCTTGGGTTCGCTCGCTCTGGAATGGTAAAGAGCATAATAGCACAGTGTTTAATCATGTGCTTGATAAAGTTGAAACAGCTGAAGATGTAGAAAAAATGGCACGCTGGCCTAAAAAAGAATGGTTTGATTTTTCAAAGATTCCAGAACAGCTTGATAAGTATGAAGATAAGGCAATTATGTTCGGCCACTGGGGCCCCTTTCAGACCGCAACAGACTTGCGTCCGGAAGAGATGCTGTATATGGATATGGCAGCAAATCCGGAAGTGGCATCAAAAATATTTGATAAAATGCATGAATTTCAGATGTGGTATTACAGAGAGATATTTGAAGCGGGAGAGGGTCGTATCGACATATTGAGAACACATGATGATTATGGAACTCAAAAAAGCATGTTGTTTAGTACTGCAATGTGGAAAGAGTATTTTGAAAATCATACCAGAGAACTTACTGCATTGGCGCATGAGTATGATGCCTTTTTCTGGCAGCATTCATGTGGTGCTATCAGACCTATAATCCCTGAACTTATTGCAGCAGGTATTGATGCCCTTGAACCAATACAACCTGTTGCCGGAATGGAACCTGAAGGACTTGCAGCCGATTTTAACGGAAAAGTCTGTTTCGTCGGCGGCATTGATACCCAGCACCTTCTCCCTTTCGGTTCGCCGGAAGAGGTTAAAAAAGAGGTGCAAAAATACATCTCAACTCTTGGAGGAAAAGGCGGAGGCTATATCCTCTACCCAAGCCAGGCATGGGAATCCTGCGTACCCATACATAATATTGAAGCTCTCTACAGTGTTCGTTGATCTAAGTTGTCAATTATAAGTCCGCAGGTTGAGATATCGCTCCATAACATCAAAGTCACGATCATTATGCAGGAGTCGGATATGATGTTCTATGCAGAAGGTTCCTATTATCATATCAATTGATTTTCGGACGGTTATGCCTTTAGAACGGAGAGTTCTGAAATTATCCGCCGCCTTTTCCGCGATCTGGAAACCCCCTAACGGGAATCGTTCGAGCGCTCCGAACAGTTCGGACACCAGTTCTTTCTCGGACTTTGAGCGGATACCCTGAAGCACTTCAAATAAAATTAAGTCACCGATAATAACCGTCTCTTTCTGCAACGCAGTTGCAACACTTTCGACAACACGCATTTTACCGTTGCGAAAGTATTCAATCCAGGCAGAGGAATCAATAAGGACCACGGTGACTTAATCTTTTCGCATGGCGTCCAGATTGCCATTCCAATGAATCCGTCCTCTTAATTTCAAGAGTTCGCGCTGCCCCTTCATTTGCACCAGTACTCTTAATCCTTCTTCAATAGTGGCGCGTTTTGTGAGGGTGCCTCCGGCCTTGAGTGCTTTTTTCATAAGGTTGTTATCTATTACAACGTTGGTTCGCATGTGTTCTCCTGTATGTGTATATAATATACACATTAATTTAATGTGGGTCAAATTCGATTTCAGCCTTGCAACCAGCATTGATTCCAGAATAATCTTTTTCAATATGGTATTATCCATTGTCTTGTGCATAATCGCTGCATCAATTAATTTAGGTATATAACGATTTTTGCACAGAATGGGTTAGCTACAGCTAAACAGGAGTAATATGAAAAAACATCTGAAGAAGGCCGGCATAGCAATTGCCGGTGCGTTACTTGTTTCACTTTTCCTAAAAGTGTTCATGGATAATATTCTCCGGGATTTCTGGGTTAGTCTCGAGAATAAGACATATGACCTCCGTTATCAGCTGAAATATGATAGTAAGCAGCAGGTTGCCGTAGGTGACGCTGTAATGACAGAAAAATTGATTGAGGATGTTGCAATAGTAAATATCGATGAGCGATCAATGCTTGCGGATAAAATGGGTGTTTACTATAAATGGCCGCGTAGTTATCATGGTCAGCTTATTGAATATCTGAAGTCCGGTAACGGTGCAGTTACCACATTTGATATTCACTTTAACGATGCTGATTACGGTAAAAAAGAGACAGATAGAATTTACGGCGTTTTTGAGACGCAGCAGAGCAAAGCGGGTATTCAGCAAAATGAACTTGAGCGGCTAAAAGGCATTATTGCTGAAGGCGTAAATTATGACAGGGATTTTGTTGAAGCTACAAAAAGGGCTGGAAATGTCATTCACGCAATGATTTTGAATGACACACTTAATTACGCAAACAGATCCGACTATGAAGCCAGAACAACAGAAGAGCATAGAAACAGCTGCAATCCAACATCAGCAGCACGCTTAACTGATACCGTGACCTCTGTTATAAGAAATTACAAAGTGCTTGATGGTGCATTTCCGGAATTGGCAACCGCAGCAGCTAGGATTGGTCTAGTAAATGTGGATGCTGATTTCGATGGTGTTCATAGAAAAATACCGCTGCTTAACAAATTTCGTGGATATGTATATCCCACAATCTCTCTTCAAACCATTCTTTTCTTAATGGGAAAATCCATTGCAGATGTCGAGATAAACCCTGGAAAAGAATTGAATCTTGGAAAGCCGTTTGTCATAAGAAAAGATGCTGAAGGTAAACTGGAAACAAGTTATCCGGGCGTAACCGGGGCGATGGTAAAAGCACTTATAAACTCTAAAAAACGTATTGATAAAGGTACAATGAAGGGTGATGTAAGTGTATCAGAAAAGATAGTTGTATTCAAAGATGCGCAAGGGGTACTTCAGGCTGAAATCATGGCAGGTACTCTTTCATTCAGCAGTTTAAGGGACGTCAACGGTTTAACAGAAACTGACTTTAAGGCTATCCCGTTGAATGAACCAACACCGGTATCTGAAGCAACAGGAATAATCAGGACTGCAGAGGAAGAATTTACAATTGTTGAATTGCAGAATGGTGAACGGACAATTGAATTCATACCGCTTGCTACAATGGTCGCATTGGCACAAATCGACGGTAAGTCAGCTATGTTATTAAAGCCGGAAGAAAAAAGTGTTGTTCAGAACAATCTGACTGTTGAATTGAAAGATTCTGTATTGTCAACGGAGTATATCTTTCTGCGCGGTAAAGTTCTTGATGAACTGCTGGCCCTTGATGCTGCAGCTCTTGAAAATCTCCCTGCCGGAGGAAAGCTTGAATTTGGAGAACCGGTAAGAATACCTGTTGATGAAAATTACAGGATGAGAATTAACTACCTGGGCAGAAAACAGGTGACCTTCAGAACAATCTCTTATTATGATGTTTGGTACAAAAGAACTCCATCAGATCTTTTCAGTGGAAAGATCTTCCTTATCGGTTCTGACGCACCATCCATGTTCGATATTGTGGCCTCACCGGTTGACGAGGATTATCCCGGTGTGGAAATTCACGCAACAGTTATGGCAGATATAATTCAGGGTAATTTCATGAAGGATCCGGAGGTGTGGAAAACATTTCTGATCCTCTTGATACTGGTTGCTCTAGCCGCTCTTATATCGCAATTTGTTAAGCCGTTCATTGCACTGCCTCTGATTATAATTGCAGGTCTTGCATATTTTCTTTATGCTTTTGGAGAGTTCGAAAAGGGAATTAATCTAGAAGTAATTCGTCCGATAATCGGTCTGTTCGGAGCATTTATCTTTACTCTCATTTACAAATATATTACCGAAGAAAAGGATAAAAAGTTCCTTAAAGCTACATTCCAGAGCTATCTCTCACCAGAACTTATCGATCAGATGTACGAAAACAGGCAGTTCCCGGAACTTGGCGGTGAGGAAGCGGTATGCACAGCATACTTTACAGATATTCAGGGCTTCTCAACCTTCTCAGAAAAACTTGGCAGCGCTAAACGCATTGTTGAACTTCTTAACGAATATCTTAGCGGTATGACCGACATCCTTATGGCCAATGGCGGAACGCTTGACAAATATATCGGTGATGCAATTGTTGCTATATATGGTGCTCCGATGCCTCTGCCTGACCATGCTGAAAAAGCTGTAAGAACAGCAATCGGCATGCAGCTTAAGCTTGAGGAAATGCGTGCAAAATGGAAATCAGAAGGGGACAAGTGGCCTGAAATAGTTCACAATATGAGAATGCGTATCGGTATAAACAGCGGTACTATTGTAACAGGCAACATGGGTTCGCAGAAACGAATGAACTACACAATGATGGGTGACCCTGTGAATCTTGCAGCCCGCCTTGAATCAGCGTCTAAGCAGTATGGAATATTTACAATGATTTCCGATGCAACAATGGCACTTGTTGAGGGTAAATTCGACAACAGAGAGCTTGATAAAATCATTGTAATGGGTAAAACTGAACCTGTAACGGTCTATGAAATACTGGCTGAACGGGGAAAAGCGACCCCTCTCGAACGTGAGATTATCGACAGATATCATGAAGGCCTCGCAATGTACAAAAAACAGGAATGGGACAAGGCTATTGCTATATTCTACGAAAATGCAAAGGTTGAGAAAAAATGGCGTCCCGATCAGAAAACCAACCCCAGCTTAATGTATATTGATAGGTGTGAAGGGTTTAAGCTTAATCCTCCAGGTGCTGACTGGGACGGCGTCTTCAAAATGAAGTCGAAGTAGGAAGGAAAAAGGAAGGCATGACTCGCGGAGAACGTATACGGCTTGGTATTTTCACTCTGATCGGCATAGCCCTGGCAGGCGTTTTCTTCTACCTTACTGTCGGTCGAAGCATGCTGGAGAAGAACGATTACTACACAATAGAATATACAGATGAGTCAGTTTCCGGTCTGAATATCGGCAATGCAGTCAAAATGCGCGGAGTTTCTATAGGACGCGTTGAAGATCTCTATTTTGCTAAAAACGATATCGGTAAAATTGTTGTAAAAATTTCTGTCCGCAGGGGAATTTTCATTCCCGGAGATGCTGTGGCAGTTATTGAAGTTTTCGGCATAACAGGCATGAAGTACATAGATCTTGTACGGGGTACCAGTGCGTCAACTCCTTATAAGCCAGGTGCTGTTCTTGCAACCGGAATTTCAACAATCGGTATGGTTACCGGCAAGGCGGAGGATATTGCTCAGAAAATCGAAGTCGCATTGAACAACATTATCTCGTTCACAGGATCTGATAAAATACAGAATCTGGCTCACTCTTCAACTAATACCGTGCAGGATGTTGATAATCTTGTAAGAAATCTGAACGCATTGATTATTGAAAACAGGAGTAACATTGCGGCAATAGGAGCAAACCTCAACACTTTTACAGGAAAACTTTCCGGCGATGAGGGGTTGATTGTCAATCGTACCTTACGTGTGCTTGATAGAGTTGATTCTGCTGTGTCCGATATTGCTAAATTAACAGATAATAAGTCTCTTCAGAAAAGTTTAAAGAATATTGAAGAGGCAACAAACGAATTGCAAAGCGGAATTAATGCTGAGCAGATAAAAAAGACTGTAGCGAGTCTTAATAAAACTCTTGAAACCACTAATCAGGCAGCAGTAGAGATAGGTCGCACTTTTACTCAGAGTCGTGACCGTATGAATCAGATTCTCGACCGGCTTGAAGTGACAACAAAGAATCTCTCAGATTTTACGGCTAAGATTAAAGACAATCCTTCGTTACTCATACGAAAGCAGGAGTATTGATAAATGGATAAAGTATTTCTTTTGCTGTTTCTTGTAATTTTATCAGGATGCAGCGGTAAATTAAAGAAAGAGATGATTGCACTGAGATCCGATGTGGCGATTTCCACGAAGCAGGCAGACAGTCATCCGTTCAGAATTCAGATTAGAGATATCGATCCATCAAGGCTTGCCGATAATCAGAATGTTGTTGTCAGGAAAACAGACTTCACAGTAGCATTTGAACGAAGTGCAGAATGGGCTGTTCGTCCTGCCGCTGTACTGACTGACATGATAGAAAGCGAGATCTCTTCGACAGTGCAGTGCAAGTCGGTTAGAAGACGCTATTCTGAAGCTGTTCCGGATCTTCTTACGGGCGGAACATTGGCAGTAGTTGAAGATGATCAGCGTAATGGAAAAAGAGTAGTTGCTCTTAAGGTTCGTCTTCAACTTACTACTAAAGAAGAACAGACACTTATTGATAAAGTTTATGCATCAGAAAAGCCAATTGATTTATCGGTAAAATATACCGTCTTTGCCTCAGTTCTGAATGACCTTATGAAAGAGACAGCCAAAGCCTTCGCTGCGGATGTGGCTAAGGCAGTGAGCTTAAGGGCCGATGAGAAGAAGCATAGCGAGAATTAATAGGTTCCTTATATGGGCCGGTACCCCTCTTTCAAAGTTCATTGAGGGCAGCCGGGAGTCCATATACATCCTTTCAGAATTAACAATGCAGTCTGCCCAGTCGCTCTTCAGTCAGCGCGGTATGCGTCCTGGAGAGTTTGCAAGAAATGTCCAGTCTATCGGGCTATCTGCATTTCCTATCCTTGGCCTTGTAATGTTTCTGATAGGATTTATTACTGCGCTGCAGTCTGCCGCACAGCTGCGGCTTGTTGGTGCTAATATCTTTGTTGCAGATTTGCTGGCTGTAGGCATTACTGCAGAGATGGGACCGCTAATGACTGCTATCCTTGTTGCAGGCCGGAGCGGATCAGCAATAGCCTCTGAAATTGCCACAATGAAATATACCGAGGAGCTTGATGCATTAAAGACACTGGGTGCAAACCCTGTCCGTTTTGTCATGGTTCCTAAACTGTGGGCTATGATTTTTGTCATGCCAATACTTACCCTGTTTGCCGATGCAATGGGAATAATGGGTGGTACTGTAATAGCAATGTCATATCTTGATTTAAGTTTTGATGCGTTTTGGCTTAATATGGTTAAGGCGCTTCAAATGGAGTTTTTGATAAACGGTTTTGTAAAGAGCGTTGTTTTTGGAACGCTGATAACGGGTGTTGCCTGTATTCAGGGAATCCGTTTTAAGGGTGGTGCTGATGGTGTGGGACGCGCGACAACCGCTTCTGTCGTGGCATCGATATTTGCAATAATAATGGCCAACTCACTGCTTAGTCTTATCTTCTATATGTAAAGATATGAAAACTGATATAATAAATGAAAGTGTTATTGAAGTTAGAGGTCTTGTCGCCGGATACGGCAGAACAAAGGCTCTTGATGACATTTCATTTAGTCTTGAAAAAGGTCTCATTCATGCAGTGATTGGAACCAGCGGCTGCGGAAAGACAACATTGTTGAAAAATATGCTTGGGCTAATGCAGTATAAATCGGGCAGCGTAAAGGTTCTGGGAACAGAGATTAATGATCAGACAGCTGTTGCAGTAAACAAAGTTAGAGAACGGACAGGAGTTCTCTTTCAGCGTGGAGCTTTATTGAATTCAATGACAGTTGCGGAAAATGTGGCTCTGCCCTTTCTGCTTCATAGAAATATGGAGCCTTCTGCAGTTACGACAGAAGTTGAAATGCTTCTTAAACAGGTCGGTCTGTCGGGCGCAGGAAAAAAAATGCCAACAGAACTTTCGGGAGGCATGATAAAAAGGGCGGCGCTCGCTCGTGCGCTGGCAATCAAACCTGAAATACTCTTTTGCGATGAACCTTCTGCCGGGCTTGATCCTGTTACAACCCGCGGTATAGATGAACTGCTTCTTTCTCTGCGTAAAGAGACGGGAATGACAGTTGTTATTGTTACGCATGACCTCGACAGCATCAGCAGAATAGCGGACAGAGTTCTTTTTCTATCAAACCGCTCACTCCTCTTTCACGGAACAGCTGCAGATGCTATAAATTCCAGCCTAGAACCAATTCAAGCCTTCTTCCGCAGGGAAGCCGCCTGTTAAACTTTTTTATGGTGTACCGTAAAAAAGTATATACTATTTTATGGTTGGGCATAAAATAGTATGGAACAAAAACGATACATTAGCGACTACATTAAGAAGGATCTGAAAAAGAAAATGGTCTTTCTTGGAGGGCCGAGGCAGGTTGGTAAAACAACGCTGTCTAAGACATTCCTGGAAAGTAATAATGGATATCTTAATTGGGATTTATCAAAACACCGAGCACAGATATTAAAAGGAAGCCTTCCAGATGCTGATGTCTGGGTATTTGATGAACTTCACAAATACCGAAAATGGCGTGGTTGGATCAAAGGGCTATTTGACACAAAACCAGATTCCAGAAAAATTATTGTAACCGGTAGTGCACGACTTGATTACTATAGATATGGTGGCGATTCCCTTCAGGGACGTTATCACTTCTGGCGGCTGCATCCACTATCCGTAAAAGAACTTGGAATTACCAAACAGGAATCACTGGAAAGATTATTGAAATTGGGTGGCTTTCCAGAACCCTATTTTTCAGATTCAGAAACTGAGGCGAAAAGATGGTCCCGTGAATACCGTACACGATTAATTCAGGAGGATATCATTTCTGTGGAAACGGTAAAAGATATCGGTTCTCTTGAATTATTGGTAATGAGACTTCCAGAATTAGTAGGTTCACCTCTATCTCTTAACTCACTTAGGGAGGATCTTCAGTTAAATCACACTACCATAGATAGGTGGGTTAGTGTATTGGAACGAATGTATTCAATTTTCCGGATACCCCCATTTGGCCCTGCGAAAATTAGGGCTGTTAAGAAAGAACAGAAACATTACCATTATGACTGGTCTTTAATAAAAGATCCCGGTATGCGATTTGAGAATATGGTTGGTTGTCATCTGTTAAAATGGATCCATTTTATGCAGGATAGTGAGGGCAGAGAAATAGAACTGCGATATTTTAAAGATGTTTATAATCGAGAAGTTGATTTTGTTATAACTGAAGATGGCCGCCCAATACAGTGCGTAGAATGTAAACTATCAGATCGGAAACCTACTGATGCTTTGCTATACTTCAAATCAAAATTTCCAGAGTGCGAAGCTATACAGGTTACATGTGAAAATGAAAAATCTTATGTACATAAATCAGGTATCAAAATTATTCCTGCTCTTATCTTTCTTGATAGGTTTGTTTGATAAACAGGTATAAATAGATGAATTTATCTGAAATCACATCTATAATTAAGTTCCCAGACGTCTTTAACGATTTTGTCGGCGGAGTTTTTATAATAAACACCGACGGTAAGATCCTTTATTGGAGTCGCGGAGCAGAGAAGATCACAGGTTTCCTATCTGATGAAGTTCTTGGTAAGCACTGCAGTTTTCTTGAAGCAAGTACATGTAAAGATTTTAACTGCAAAGAAGGTACAATGGGATGCACACTCTATAAAAAGGGTGGAATTCGTGATGTTCACTGTACTTGCATGTCTAAAGATGGAAGAGTGCGCCACATAATCAGAAATGCGGTTGTGATTAAGGATGAATCCGGAAAAATATTGGGCGGTCTTGAAAGTATTATTGACATAACAGACTTAACCTGTGCAGAAAAAGCTTTGAGCGAACTGCGAAAGAGTGTCACCGAACACTCTGGACTTGGCAGAATAACAGGCAAAAGCAGGGTGATGAGAGATATCTATGATCTGATAAATGAGGTTGCAGATAGTGCAGCAACGGTACTTATTCAGGGCGAAAGCGGCACAGGTAAAGAGCTTATAGCAGATGCAATTCATTTCCGCAGCCGCCGATCAGATAAACCTTTTGTTAAGGTGAACTGTTCCGCTCTTCCGGAAACACTTCTCGAGTCAGAACTTTTTGGCCATGTCAAAGGCTCATTCACTGGTGCTATCGGAGATAAAGAGGGACGCTTTGAATTTGCAGATGGAGGTACTCTCTTTCTTGATGAAATAGGTGACATATCACCTCTTGTTCAGGTGAAGCTGCTTCGGGTTCTGCAGGAGAGAACCTTTGAAAGAGTTGGTTCAAACAAAACCATAAAGGTTGATGTCAGAATAATAGCTGCAACTAACAGAGATTTGGCTCTCATGGTCAGGGAGGGTCGGTTCAGGGAGGATCTTTATTACAGGCTTAATGTAATTCCAGTTAAAATCCCTCCATTGCGGGAACGGGCGGAGGATATTCCTCTTCTTGTTCATGCATTTATGGAAAAATTTTCACGCGAGACAGGAAAGAGAATCTCAAAAATAGACGAAGATGCGATGGCGCTTTTTCTTGACTACGATTGGCCCGGCAATATCCGTGAACTTGAAAATGCTGTTGAGCATGCCTTTGTCCGTTGCAAGGATGATATCATTAATGTATTCTCTTTGCCACAGCACCTTCGTATGTTCAGATTTGGAAAAGCGAACGTTCCTGCAACGGCAGCTGTAAGCTCCTCTGTTTCGTCAGAAGCTGTTTTGAAAATAAGGCCCTCGGTTGATTCAATAACTAAAAGTGATCTGGAAAAAGGGCTGATCGAGGCACGCTACAACAGAAGCGAACTGGCTAAGAAAATGGGTGTATCGCGAACAACTCTTTGGAAAAAGCTTAAACAGCTTGGGCTGTAAGTCTTTTTGAAGCTAGCTGTACAATTCTGCTGACAGTTTGTCCGTATGAATAACCAACCTGAGACGCAGCATACGCGAGGCTAGCGTCAGCACTGATATCAGCGTTGGGATTTACATCCAGAACATAATAGATGCCATCTTTGAGTCTGACATCGATTCTGCCGTAATCACGGCAGCCAACAGCTTTATATGCTTTACGGCAAACCTTTTCCAAATCAGGAAGGCTTTCGGAACCTTCGATGGTCGGGAGTACCGTTTCGATATTTTCGTACAGCATTGATCCTGGAACGAATTTTGATTCGTATGTGCAGAGGCGATCGTGGATATCGGGAAGATTTGCGAAACTCATTTCAACTGGCGGAAGCATCTCGATAGTACCATTACCCCAAAGCGAAACGTGAAATTCTCTTCCGTCTATGAATTCTTCGACGAGAGCCTGCTGCTTATATTTGCGGAAGAACCATTTTAGGCGCGCTTCAAGCTCGCTTTTATTCATAACAACAGAATCGCGGGAAAGACCGAGGCTGCAATGTTCGTTGGCGGCCTTAACTATGGCTGGAAAGCGTGTCCAACCGGAAGCATCAGGCTTATCGAAGATCTGTCCGACTGGAGTCGGAACACCGTTTGCAATCAATGCAGACTTCATCTGAAGTTTGTAATGAGCAAGGTTGAGTGCTTCGTAATCGGCACCCGTATGTGTGAAACCCAATGTTGAAAGTTCTTTGGCAACAAGCGGTTCACTTTTGGGGATGCCCGGAATCTGCTCACACCAGTTGAATACGATGTGTTCGGTTGGAGAGAAAGGACTCACAACATCTTTGATGTTCTGATCGCGCACTTCCACTTTGTCAGTCCTGTGACCCTCGCCCCGTAAGGCTTCCGAGATCTGTGTGGTAAGTGAACGGACTTCATCCTGTTCTTCATTTGTCCACGATGGATCAACATCGTAAAGTACTACAACAGGTCTCTTGATTTTTTTATCTTTTTTTGTTAGCATCAAATTTAGTAACTGCAAGATTTTAAATTCGATGTAAAAATAAAATCTATTCATTCATAATAGTAACAAAAAAAAGAAGATGGCGCAATATTTTTTGCACCATCTTCAAAAAAAGTAATCGAGTTATTAAAATGAAGGGATTATTTTTCTACACCTTCTGTTGACGTTTTGAAGTCTACAGTGAAGTCGACACGCTCTTTATCATAGCTTCTTGTGACAGAAACTGTAGCTGTGCTGTCGCTCTGGTATGTAATGTCTATCGTGCGATCAAAAGATCTTCCGTTTCTTGTGTTTGTGGTTGTACGATCAATATGAACAGTTCCAGAAACCGGAAGACTCCACGTTTTTGCACTGTATAGTCTCTTAACACCGGTAATAGTTGCATTCCAATCCTGTTCAAGAATTCTGGCTGTGCGACTCTTCACGATCTTACCAGTCTTTGTCATAGAACTATCAGTAGGAGTTTTTGAGAGTACGATCATCATATCTAGTTCAACATCGGCAGATAAATCATTCCAGCTTCGTGAAGAGATCCGTTTGTGATGAATGTTATAAATTTGATCGATTGATGGTCGTGTCGTCGTACTTCCAACAGACTCCAATGTGTCTGTAAGTGAAGAACCCATAAACCAGACAGAATCAACTCTGTTTCTTACACCTGCAGGATATGTAACATTGACCTCTCTTACGAAAACCTTTTTTTCGGCAATATAGGTCCACGATTTTACTATTGTTACCTGTCCATCCTCTGCAACCGCCATTTTTGCAGGAGCTGGTGTCTCAAGCGCAGATGTTCCCATATCATTTATTTCTGAAGCAATGTATGCGGCACTTCCATCTTTTGCGTTAAAGTTATCAGCTTCGGTTGATTTGGCACAGCCAGCCATAAGGGATATTGATACAGCTGATACTGTGATGAGAGAAAGAATCTTTTTCATTTTAGACGCTCCTTTTTAATGTTTTGCAAAAGGTATTGCAACCTTTATGCCAAAAGCACACCTTCAGCCTTTAACAGTTTTCTTTTCATTTCAATTCCACCACCATAATTACCGATAGTGCCATCTGTTTTTATGACTCTATGGCAGGGAATGATCAATGGGAAAGGGTTTGTCGCCATTGCAGTTCCAGCGGCACGGATGGCCATTTTGTTACCTGCTCTTTCTGCGAGTTGGGAATAGGAAATAGTTTCACCATATTGAATATTCAAAGTCTCAATCAGTACCCTTCTTCTGAAAGGGGGCAGCTTATCAAGTCTGAAGTTTTGTGTACCAATCCGGACAGATTGTGTACCGTTCAGTATATCTTCAATGGCTGACACAACTTTAGAAATGCTGCTCCTATTTTCATGGCCATAATTTATAGTTATTAGCGGGAGAGCAGCTGTTAACAAAATTTCATGTATAACTGTCAGATTATTTTCTATTGAAAATACAACTGTAGCAGTACCTGTTTTTCCAAGAACTTTTTTCAGGTAATAATCTTTGTCGCGTGGGAAATCGGGACAAAACATTATATTATGAAAGTTGTTTTTATTGTTCATTAATAATTTTCATTTAAAAGTGATTAGAGGATAATATGGCTAAAAATGTATGGATAGGCAACAGCAGATGGCCTTCAGGCAGAAATCTTGGCGAATTTGCAAAAGATGTCTTCCGGTTAGAGAATTGCAAAACAGATAAAGAGAAGGCGCTTGCGTTTTATGAATGGCTGATTAGAGTTATGATGCGGGGACCAAATTTTACAGTACCTGACGGCTTCGGTACATATTCTCGTTCTTTTGATACAATGGGAATGTTTGCCTCTTTCGGCTGCTTTGAATGTACCGGCTGGGGCTGGGTTGGAGCGGAGGCTCTTCAAGCTGCAGGTCTTAAGGCAAGACGCGTTGTAGGACAGGATGACGGACATACAATATATGAAGTGTTTTATGATAACGCATGGCATGCATTTGATGCCTTTCAGGCCTGGTATTATTTGAATGAATCAAAAGAGGTTGCATCCTGTGCTGATGTAACTGCCAATCCGGCTCTAGTTCACAATCCCGTTGGAACGAGCTCCCCTCTCGGGTATCACACTGACCTTTCATTTCTTGGAAAAAGACATGCCTGGAGTGATGCTCTTGACATAGTTCAAAAGGTGCAGAATGAGATGTATGGATGGGATCTGAAGAAAGGCATGGAGATTGCAAATCTCTATGAACCTGCCGATCCGCAATTGGTACTTTACTGCGGTAATGAATATCCGCGCGGTTCGCATTGTCAGATTGCTGCCTATAACCATGCAGGAAAACCGAATTTCCCTCAGCATGAGCCGTTCTGGAAAAATTACAGAAAGAATATGCACGATAACAGCTGGTTTAACAGCGACAAGCCGGTTAGAACTCATGGTGCCGGTGCACTCCGCTGGCAGCCGTTGCTTTACGGAGCTAAAGCGGCAGCGTGGTCGGAAAATGCCCATTTTGAAAATGGTACAGTAAGACCATCCGGCAATAACAAACATTGTGAAGTGTGGTATGAAATCAAGGTTCCATATTACATCAGCTATATTTTCCTTGAAGGTTATGTTAAGGGCGGCGGCAGTGATTATGTTGGATTTGCCCTCTCTGCTGACGGCGGAAAAACAGTTACTCCTATTTCCGGTAATATCACAAAGTCGTTCAGGCTTAGAAACGGGATGGAGGAAAAGAAGAATGGAAAGACATCGGTTCAATACACAAAAAGCTTTTTGATTCGTCTTGATATGCATTCACACAGCAGTGATAAATCACCTCTTCTTGAATCGTTGCGCATCACGGTCGGCTATCAGCAGAATATGTTTACCCAGCCTATGATTTTGCCCGGCAAGAATTCGCTCTGGCTCGAAGGCGCTTCGTTAGAAGGAGACAAACTTACTGCTGAATGGAATTACACTGTTAAGGGTAAGGATGGAACAACAGCACTTCTTCTTTCCAAAGATGGTAAAGAGGAAAAGGCAGTCGACCTGGGATTTGAAGAGCAGGGTGATATTGTTATGCGTGGTGTTTCGATCCGGTGT
>JAEUSG010000241.1 GCA_016788315.1 Fibrobacterota bacterium
TTAATCTTTTAACGGAGCCGGGCAGATACATATTTGCGACATTACCGATAACTTATGAGGGTGTTGAAAAAAGCACTCTCCTTGCCTCAAGACTACTAAACATAATGGCAATCTCCCTGTTACTTATAAGCCACAAAGACCTGATAGGACTGCTTTCTGCAGCTGCCGGAATTCCATTTCTGTCCTCACCTTGCAGAATAGGTCTTAGAGCCATGCAGAATCTGCCTGCCATAACAATGATATTTAAAGAGGAATACAGACTAATAAAAGGGGTTCCGCTAGCTAGAAAACATGCGGCAATTATAGCATATATGAACGCATCTATTGAAAGGCTACTTAAATCGTTTTAAATCAGTTATATTTTCATCTCTATGGCAACAATACACCCGTCATCAATAATTGATAACAGCGCAGAAATTGACACTTCTGTTGAAATCGGTCCCTTTTGCTATATTGGGCCAAAGGTGAAAATCGGCGCAAATACCAGAATCATCTCCCATCTTCGTATTGAAGGTCCGACGACAATAGGTTCCGGCAACATCTTTTACCCATTCTCAAACATTGGAGCTGCTCCGCAGGATCTAAAATACAAGGGCGAAGATAGCGAATTGATTATCGGCAACGATAATACAATCAGAGAGTGCGTAACTCTCAATCGTGGTACATTGGGCGGCGGTAATGTTACAAAAATCGGTAACGGCTGTCTTCTTATGGCGAACTCTCACGTCGGTCATGATGCAATAATCGGAAATGGTGTAATCCTCGCCAATTCTGTAGCAATTGCCGGTCACGTTATCGTGCAGGATAATGCCATAGTTGGCGGATTAACCGGCGTTACACAATTTTGTATTATTGGTAAGCACGCCTACATTGGCGCAAACTCAATGATTCACAAAGATGTGCCCCCGTTCACAACGGCAATCGGAAATCCGGTCGTTCCCAGAGGAATAAACAAGGTTGGACTTACGAGAAAAGGGTATACCGAAGAGGCGATTAAAGAGCTCGTAAAAGTATTCAAGATTTTTTTCCTTCAGGGACTCACAGTTGCCGAGGCTGAAAAAGAGGTAGTTGCAAAATGCGACCTTTCGCAGCCTGAAACGGCTTTTCTTGTAGATTTCATACGTACCTCTCCCAACGGAATTGCACGTTAATGCTTCACACCGCTCTGGCAAGTGTACTTGTACTATTCGGCACCTCAGTTGCAGTGATTGCATTATCACAAAGATTGCGCATTCCACCAATAATTGGTTTTCTTATTACAGGAATGGCAGCAGGACCCTATGGTTTTGCTTTTATAAGCAACGAGCGGCAGGTAAATACAATTGCAGAACTGGGAATAGTATTTCTCCTCTTTCTGGTCGGACTTGAGCTCTCTCTTACACGACTTAAGCAGCTGGGAAGAATTATTGTTATCGG
>JAEUSG010000292.1 GCA_016788315.1 Fibrobacterota bacterium
CAGCTTACAAGAGAGGTTAGATCAGCAGCTACAAGCTGCCCCTGCTTATAAGCGTATCCCGTCGCAGTAAATTTATAACCGTTTGTAACATAACTTGTGAAAACTCTTGGAGTGATTCTGATGGAATCAAAGAGCGCCGTACTTGCTGTAACAGTCAGGGTTACTGTATCAAAGACATTTGCAACTCTGGTCTCAATTTTAGCTAAGCCAGGAGCCTTTGCCTGAGCTAATCCGAAGTGGTTGACAGTCATAACTGATGGTGTCAATGAACGATAAAGCATCTGGCGCGATCCTGTAACAACAGAATCATTTGTAAAGGTCAAATCACCGAGAATGTTTACAGAAAGATATTGTTCTATAGATGAGACATTTCCCTGAGCATAGATATTGATTGCTTTAACAGTTTGAGGTCTTGTCCAAAGCCCGCCGAAAGTTACCATATCCGGGCGGAAAACTGTTTGCCATGCGGTCTGCTGCAGTAAATAAACAGTCTGTGAATCAAGGTTGTAGAGATTGCCGAGTCCGCGCGGATCCTTGCCAAACAGCTCAGCATAACAGATGAGTCCTCCAAGATAGCATCCCTGAGCCGAGCCATGGGTACCATCCAGCCAGAGTCGCATTGTAGGCTCACGCTTCTGTATTTCAAAATTAGCAGGGCCAACAGGAAACATTGCAGCATTGACCTCTGTACAGATTGTTTTGAGTGCCATAAGTGCAGTATCCATTCTATCCGGCTTCCACATCTGTTTTACAGAATCCCAGCTTGGAGCAAAACTCTGATAACCCCAAGGCAGATACAATATTGTCTTTGCTCCCATAGAGTCAATAAGCGCATCCCATTTTCTGATGCAGGCGAAATAATTAGTGTCGAGTGGAACACCATCTTTGAAAGTGCATTCTATACCGATATTGGAAAAAACCTCGAGTACTACGTAATCCCAGTTATTGCTGCGTATGTTATCTCTGTTTGCCGGAACACTATTCCAGCCCTGAACAAGGTTATACTGATAAGCACCATATTTGTTGTAGACAGGAATGTTCTTCTCTTTGCAGAATCGGTTTACCTCATCCGTACGTGAATAGGCAGATTGGATGAGACTGTTTCCTAGCCATAGAACTTTTGTGGTATCGACGGCAGCAGAAATAAGAACAGAAAGACAGAGAATAAAAGATAGTTTCATTTGTTTGACCTCCAGAGGTTTATATCGGTTACGGCATAATTATATACACTAAATTATCCATTTGATATGTATAAACATGCTTTTTATATGTATATTTATGCTTATAGGAGCAAAAGATCATGGCCATGTCAAAAGTCACAGGAGTCAGAATTCTTCACTCTGTAGAAAGAGAGAATTACCTTAGCTATGCAAAAGAAAAGCTAACCGACAGGCGAATCATAAATACTATCCTAATTGTTAATAGAGGGGAGATCATTTTTGATAATGGCAGAAAAAAAATCAGAGTTTGTAAAAACGACATTGTCTGTCATAAGCAAAACACAATCACAGAAAGATGTCTGGTGCCTGGAAAATCTGCTTCCTACAGATTGATACACTGCGAGATATCAGGTATCGATAACGGTTCAATAACAGTTTCTGACATTGGACTTCCATTCGTTTTTCAGGTTAAAAGGCCAATAGAAGTTCATAATATTATGCGTGACATACATAAGAAATTTCATTCGGGAACATTAACAGTAATTCCCGAATGTTCTGCACTGGGACTTGAACTTATAATTAAGCTATTTACTGATTGCACAAACGTCAACAAAACAGAAAAAAGTGCTATAAAACCACTTCACACCAGAATCAGAGACGCGTTAAATTATATCAACCTTAATTATAAGACGAACATCAAGGTGCCAGCTGTAGCTGCCAGTGTATTTATGCATCCGTCATACTTTACCCACCTATTCACAAAAGAGGTGGGAATGTCACCCCATCGATATATCACAGAATTTAAGATTAGTAAGGCGAAAGAGTTCTTGATTTCCTTTGACGCCCCTCTTTCATACACAGGTCTTGAACTGGGCTTTCATGACCATTCCCATTTTTATAAGGTATTCAGACAGATAACCGGTGAAACACCGGGCGAATACATCAGACGTATGAAAACAATTTACGATCCAAAAGTGTAATGGAATTCTTGACCTCTAACCACTGCATATACGATCTTCACTTAAAATGAAAACAGAAAAAGAAAATTGGGGCTCGCGCATTGGTGTTATTCTCGCCGTTTCCGGAAGTGCGGTTGGCCTTGGAAATTTCCTTCGCTTTCCGGGACAGGCTGTCGACAACGGCGGCGGTGCATTTATGATACCTTACTTTGTAAGCTTCCTGCTGCTTGGAATTCCGGTATGCTGGATTGAGTGGTCGCTTGGTAGAAAGGGCGGTTCTCTTGGGTTCAACTCTCCTCCCGGAATTTTTCAGGCTCTTTCCGGCAGAAAGAGCGGAAAATATCTCGGAGTCTTTTCAATAATGATCCCTCTAGTGATTTTTATGTACTACGTCTACATAGAATCCTGGTGTCTCAGTTATGCAGTCCTATTTGCAACTGGTAAGCTGAATCTTGGAGGCGATCCTGCCGCCTATGCCTCATTCTTCGAAAACTATGTAGGCATGAAAGCCAACGGTTCTTTTTTTTCAACAGGTCATATGTTCGCCATTTCAATCCTTCTTTTCTCTTTTACTCTGAATTTTTATCTGGTGTATAGAGGGCTTCAAAAGGGCATTGAAAAATTTTGCAAGATAGCAATGCCGATGCTGATTGCCTGTGCTCTTGTCATGTTAGTAAGAGTATTGACTCTTGGTACACCTGATCCGTCACTCCCTGAACAGAATGTCTGGAACGGACTCGGTTCCATGTGGAATCCCGATTTCTCACGGCTTTTTGAGGCCAAGATATGGCTCGCGGCATCAGGACAGATATTCTTCTCATTGTCTATCGGATTCGGCCTTATTCTCACATATGCAAGCTATGTCAAAAAGGATGATGATATTGTCCTCTCTAGCCTGACTGCGTCTTCAACGAATGAATTTGCTGAGGTAATACTTGGGGGAATGATTATTATTCCTGCAGCCTTTGTTTTCCTTGGCTCCGCCCCCATTCAGAAGGTGGCCGGTTCTACGCTGGGACTGGGCTTCTACACCATCCCTGTAATATTCCACCATATGCCTGCAGGTCAGTTTTTCGGCTTTCTCTGGTTCTTTCTTCTGTTTCTGGCAGCGGTAACATCTTCAATAAGCATGCTGCAGCCTTCAATGGCTTTTCTCGAAGAGGGGTTCAATTTCGGACGTGCAAAATCTGCTCTTATTCTTGCTATACCGGCAGCTGCTGGCGCCTTCCTGGTTGTGTATCTGTCAAAAGGACTTGTCGCTCTTGACACAATGGACTTCTGGATAGGAACAGCCGCCATTTATGTAATG
>JAEUSG010000307.1 GCA_016788315.1 Fibrobacterota bacterium
TCTCCAACAGAGAATGTCGTGGCAATGTATGAATCAGCAATGCGGTTCGGAAAGTATTAAACATTCAGATACTTCTGACCAATTAACGCACTAGAAACAATTTTCTACTCATCTTTCGCTCTTTGTATGTGACAATTAGCTGGTAAATACCGGAAGCCAGTTGGTTTCCATTTCTGTCCAGACCTGACCAGGTCATGTTTCTGTTCAGGTAATTAGAGTTGCTTGCCGGTATAATCTTCTGGCTACTCACTATTCTTCCGCCGCAGTCGATGATTTTAAGGACGACATCCTGCTGTGAAAGATCGCTTCTTTCAATCTTAAGTCGCAGTGAGATATTGGTTGTAGGATTAAAGGGATTCGGACTTACAGTTAATTCCTCCTTTAAATTATCAGTAGCTGATTCTGCTGATACATTACCGTTTATGGGAATTATCTCAAAATTATTCAGGTAGGGTCTTGACGGTTTAAGTGCACTTTTCTTTACAGCAAACTCCATCATAGAGTCGGTGACCGTCAGAGTTGTTTCAATCACAACAGCTGTCTTCGCCCCGACCAGAGTGAACGGACAGAAGGTCTGTTTCCATGATTTGCCTTCCACATCAATATCCATTGTGCTTGTGTCGCCGGCAGATGTTGTTGATGTAAAGTCGGCAAAACCAAGCCGCAGAGTGTATTTCCCGTTTGATAGGGGTATTTTGTAAGCTATGTCAAAATAATCCCACATGTATGAGCAGACAACCCATGATGAAAAAGCCTTAGGGTTATCTGTTCCGGTGATTGCTGATGTTGTTGCAAAGGCGGGATAATTTTTGGCCATACCCCAGGTTCCTTTATAATAGAGTTGATTGTGAAACCAGAGCTGTCCTTTCGGATCGGTATATTCCTGGCTTGGATCGTAAAAGGTCTCTTTAAAATTGCGGTAAATCGAAGGAAAACCACATCTGACACGCATTGGATTTTTGGAATCAGGCGCAACATTGACAATTACTGAGTGGACTGTACGTGCTTTGAAATTGTCTATAACTTCCACCCTGGTCTGATAATGGTAAGGTTTAATAAAAGTGTGCTGCAGGGATGTTGCATGAACCCCCTCTTTGTCCGGGGCTGCTTTTCCTGATTGGTAGGTTTCTGCAAACCATTCATAATTGTCGATGGTGCCGTCTGTATCTGTGGCATTTACACTTAAGTCAGCCGTATAAGGAGAAACTCCGCTGAATGTATCGCTCTTTACAATAGGCATTGAGTTTTCCAGCGACATCATAGGTCTGATTGACAAATCTCCATGAAATCCAATCCTAACTGTCTCCATTCCACTCTTTATCCACGCATCTCCCCATCTGCAGCCGTTCTTTAGTAGTGTCCTCATTCTCTTCTTTATGGCTGTAGTGTCGGCTATACTCAGCAGATTATGTCTGGTTCCGAGAGGATCGTAAGGGCCAACACCAAGTACGCAGCTTCCGCCTCTTGTCAAAAGATGACTATTCACCGGGCCGGACAATGAACCTGTATTGCAGCTGCTGCTAAGATATACGCGGAATGGAACAACGGCTTCGGCCGGTATCGAGGCAAGGTGTTGGCCAATTTCAAATAACTCTCCGCCGGCTGAAGAATAAAAATAGGGTTTCAGATCCGGATAACCGTTTCCTGTGGTTGGAGCAATAGCTTTTATTCTGGGCCAAACCTCGAGAAGCGCATTCGGGTTCTGGTTGCCCCCTAAACTGTTAAAATAAAATGCAGTGTATGGCATTCGTGATGCACCTGTTCTGTAATCGTGGTTTGCCTGGAGCAGTCTTTTCATGAGAGTAGCCTGATCACCGTCAGCACGATCTACAGGGGAACCCCAGACTAGTGTCGCAGAGAACATTCTGCTTACCCAGATGTGCGTAGCATTTCTGCCGAATAGACCAAAAATGGTGCTGTCTGAACCCGGTTTCGATTGGGACATGCACCAGAGTGGTGAATCATCTTGTGAAATCTTGTCGTAATTAAGTGGAATCATTCCAATCAGAATTGCTCCTGAAAGAAAATGGTCTTCTTTTTCATATGCTGCCATTAAGGTGTCGTGGAGAGCAGGGAATTGATGTGTTGATGTAGGATGGTTAGGCCAGAGCTTTATCTCCGAATTGTAGCCTTCATTCATCAGATCATTTTTAAGGCGCTGAACCTCAGTTGTGATTTTGGTATAAAGGGAGTCGTTGACAATAAGGATTATTGAACTGTTCTCCGGTTCACGCGGATGAATTTTAATTTTGCAGGTTGTCACATTTGATGATGTTGTGCCGTTAAAAACCTTCCAGCTGAACGAGTCTGTTCCTGTAAAATTTGGAGAGGGTATATATTTAAATCCAGGGATTTTAGTGCCTTTATAAGTGGAAATTGAATCAATCAGACTTATCGTACCCCTGTCTGGATTGGTAACAACTTCTAAGGTAACAGTTTTTACCGTTGAGTCCAGATCTTTAATAACAGGATTGAAAAGGACAGTGTCATTTTTTTCAACGCTGACTTTTATTGCGATTGCTGTCAACGCAGAATAGCCCGAGGAGAAGAGAAAATAGGCTAGTAAGAGGATTGTTTTGATTTTCATGTATGTTGCTCCTTATAATATGGTCTGATGATATCGCTGGTTTTGCAATAAGCGTGCCGTTTCAAAGATCCTATTTTTGGCTAATTTTAAGCAAAAAAAGGATTGTTGGAATGAATGGTAGAATAACTTCACATAACTTTACATATAAAACCTATCTTTAATCCATGTCAGTACTGCATACATACATTGAAAACGATCTTCTTAAACCGGAACTCCTTAATCTGGCGCACGACAGAATTTTTGTCCTGTTGGATGAAAAAGGGAGTGTCATTGATTCAACAGCGAATGCAATCCATCTGAATTCTTTGAACTATCTACTCATGCAGGTAAAAAAAATCAGAACGATCCATGAGATGTTTGATATTAAAGATGGCCGGGATATTCCTGGATTGGCCTGGTCACTTGACCAATTTCCATCTAAAATTGAACCGGTCTCTCTTCGTTCAGATGTCTATTGCTTCGATAACGAACCCGAAGAGTATTATTCACTTATACCTACAGCAAATCTTAGAATATTTAAACAAAGCACGAACCGCTATCTTGGCGTAATAAGAATGATTCCCTACTTTGTTAAATATATAGCTGAAAATTTCAGGCAGCCTGTAATGGGACTTGATGCGAAGGGAAAATTGATTTCATATAACCGTGCTTTCCGGCAAGCGGTAACAGGCGGTCATGAAAATCTTCTCGGCAGAAATATTTCGGAACTGATTTCACCAACACCGGCAAAACTTCAGCTTAGTGCGCAGGATGACATTGGAGAAATCAGTACGTATGAATGGAAGAACCGTTACAAAATGAATTTTTCAATTCAGGGCTCATCTCTTAAAGGGCTTATAGCCGGGAGTACTGTGAAGCAGACTGCCAAGGGGCTGCACTGGACAAATGAAGAGAGAAAAGATTTTCTCCTGACGATTGATACGCCTGTTAATTGGGACAGAGAGAATGTAAGGCTGACTGTCAGGTTAAGTAATATTCAGAATTATTTCCCATGTATGGTTGTCGGTGAAAAACTGAAAACCAGATCAGAATGGGGTGATATAGATGGATATATTGTAGGCCCAACTCCGGAAGGGAGAGCGCTATACTTAAAAAAGCAGACACTTCCGGTATTTCATGAAAAGATGAATCAATTAGAATGGCAGGATGGCGAATACACCTTTTATTACGTCAATAGGACATTCATGATCTATAAAGGTCAGGAAAAAATATTCTCTTATACAGATTTTGAGGGAGTATCGTCCGGAAAACGGTGGATTTCGTTATGGCTTATCGAGGAACAGCAATGCTGTGTTGAGTATATCGAACTTTCAGTTTCGCAAGCTGTTAATGAGTCGCTGATTGAAAAGCAGTTTGTCACTTTTGAAGGTCAGAAAGGGAAGTACTTCCTTCCATCGTCTCTTGGAAGCCATTATTACAGCGTTGAAGATCAGTATTATGGTTTTTATAAGCTCCAGGAAATGACAGGAATTAAGGAAAGGTTTGATGCTCTTCAGCTTGCCCATGAAACTGCTTTGCGGAAGGAACGCGAAGCGCTTCTGCAGTTAAGGGACTACCGTGAGGAACAGAATTCTTTGATCGGCAACGGTAAAGCGATGACCGATTTAAGAAATAAAGCGGAGAAAGTTGCTAAGACATCTGCGACTGTACTTATTACCGGAGAAACAGGAACCGGTAAGGAGGTTCTGGCAAGATATATCCATTCAAAAAGCAGTCGCAAAAATCAGCCTTTTATCAAGATTGATTGCTCCGCCCTGCCTGCTAGCCTTATGGAGAGCATTCTCTTTGGCCATGTAAAGGGTGCTTTTACCGGAGCTGATCGTAATCAGAAGGGAATGATCAACGAAGCACAAGGTGGAACTCTATTTATTGATGATGTCGGCAGCCTGACATTGGATGTTCAGGCTAAGCTTCTTCATTTTCTTCAGGAGCGGACTATTACTCCACTTGGATCAAGTAAACCTATACATCTCGATATACGAATTTTAACGGCATCGAATAAGTTGCTGGAGAGTATGATAAAGGCCGGCACATTCAGGGAGGATCTTTATTATCGGCTGGCGGTGATTCCTATTCACATACCTCCGCTTCGCGACAGATTGGAGGATTTGTCTGTTCTCTCATCGCATTTCATGTGGGAATTTAACCACAGATACGGACGTGATGTTCGCAGCATTTCTCCGGAAGCGATGCAGAAGCTCCATTTACATGTGTGGAAAGGTAATGTCCGTGAGCTGCAGAATGTAATTGAACAATCGGTAATCTTCAGCAGGGGGACTGAGATTTCTGCCCGTGATATTAAGTTCAGTTCAGCCGAACAGCACTATCTTAAAAATGGTCGTTTGGATATATCTCGTGATGACTTCATTAAACTTTTCCGTGAGAATAATGGTGTTGTGAAAACAATGGCCGCGGCGCTCAATGTCTCCCGCAGAGCAATTTATGACTATTTTGTCAAATATGGCATGAAGCCTAATCAACTACGGAACAACCCGAGAAAACAGCAACACAGGTAAATTTAAAATGAGTATTTTACCATTGTGAAGTATACAACCCTATATGCACAGATACTTAAACAGATAGAGGCCGGTGGACTCAAGGCGGGGGATAGGCTTCCTCACACTATTGAGCTCGCTAAAAAGCATAAGGTAAGTCATGGAACCGCAGCCAAAGCGGTGAGACAGCTTGCCGCAGACGGATATGTCAGCAGAGTAAAATCAAAAGGCAGTTTTATATCGTCAACACAACGGATTGGCTATTTCGAGCTTAATAAGGAAAAGAGAATTGCCTGGCTGTTTAAAGGCGATTTTTCTACGCTTATCACAACAACATATATTGCCGAATCGTTTGTTAAGGCAAATGACCATCTTGTTAAGAATGGCTGGGAGTTTGTACCAATACCTGTACGTAAACGGTCTGCGGACGATTATCTGCATGAGATTAAATCGGCACATGTATCTGGCGCTATTGTGAATGATCTGCATATGCCCGGACTGTATGATGGACTTTTGCAAATGAAAATACCTTTCGTCTGCACTGACTCGCTGAATTTTGATTTGTCAGTTCATCAGGTCACGTACGACCATCTTAAAGCCGGTGCTCTGGCGTTCAAGAGTCTGTATTCGCGTGGCCATTCAAATATTCTTTTCTTCGGGAATTACCAGAAAAAGGGCAGAGTAAATGATCCCGATCATGAATATGTCTGGCGTTCGTTCGAGCAGAGTGGAAACATGGAGCATATTAAGAATGTAAAGGCTGTTTTTGTCGAGTGGCAGGAACGGGCGCTTATGAAGCGAGATATCCGAAAAGCGCTTCTTGCAAATTCCGGTGCAACAGCAATATGCACAATTCCTGTTACCTTTTATCTTATAATAAAGGAGCTGCTGGAAGAGGACGATGCTTTCACAGAGCGGGAATTTGATTTCGTAGTATTTTCGACAAACAAAAACATTCCGCCGATTAGAGGGCGACAGCCCGATATCTGCTATTGGAACAGCGGTGAAATCGGCCTCACCGGTGCAAAGCTCATTGAGTCAATTCTAAAGGGTAATGTGCAGTCTCCACGAATTCATTATACACCGGTTGAAGTTTTGTCTAGTGTCTGTACGCGCAAAGATTGAATGAAGATGTATGTTGGGAAAAGGAAAGTGAATGTGATAGCGCCACGGTAACCACCGGAACTTCTCTATAATCTACTTTTATGATTTTTGTAGCCAAAGAATAACGTTCAACTGCTGTAACCAATGCACTCTTAGTATTCCTATACGATTCCTCGTCTATCTAAAGCTTTTGGAAAACAAGAGCGCCGTTTTTTTTCGACACCTCCGTAAGTGTGTGTAATGAGTCCCGCCTAACTTTGCATCTCGAGTAATGTACGTGTAGATACTTTCATGACTTATCATCGTCCCCAACGACTTCTTTATTCGATCAGAATCATGTGCATGACTATGAGTATCTTTGTTTTTGGGTCAGATGCTTTTTTTGATTCATTCTACAGGTACTCCGTCAGTTGAGTTAAATGCAGAGTCAAAATTGCTTTTGACTCCACATTTTTCAACTTGGTTGTGCATTAGCGACTTGAATGCGCCCATAAATTTATCTAACAAAAATAATTCTTTTATTTATCTGTTTCTTTCCAACTTCGAGGGAAATAAAATATACTGACGATGATAGATTTACTCTGTTGAGACTTACCGATATTTCTTTTCCAATTTTTTCTGTTAAATTTGCAACAAGTTTTCCGCTAATATCGTATAGTTTTAAACTTGCATTTCTATTTATATCAAGATTTGTTCCTCCAATATATATATTTATATTCTCTGAGAATGGATTAGGTGAAACACTTAACGTTATATGTTCATCTTTCTTAAAATTATTTTTTTCTAAAAAGTTAAAGTCCCAATCTTCATTTCTCGGGACAATAGCCCACTTCGGATTATTATTCAAAACTGAAGCGGGGAGAATTTTAGTAGCAGCAAAAGACCACGCGGAATCACCCCTCGCTTCATTCCGTACATATGACAGAGCGGTTAATGCAAGAAAATCATACCCATGATCGGCATCTGAAAGATCGAATTTGTTCTGTGTTTTCCAGGAGGAATCATATCCATTTACCATATCGGCCCATGTCGTAAAGTATTCTCCTCCCTTCTTTACGGTTGGAATCCTACCATTTGCTAATAAATAATGGTTATATCCTTCAGCTGTGGCTTGACCTATATAATTTACAGCAAGATAAGATTTCAAAGCTCCAAAGGGAAAACCTAATTCTGTTGCTCGCCCAAGAGCAAACATCATAAAATGTTGTTCAAAGTTACTTATTGCTTCCGAAGTAACAGAAGTGTCAATACCGTAACCAACTTGCGCAAAACTGGAAGAACCTCTTTCCCACTGGTTTAGAGGGGGATTTCCGGCATCCAGATATTTTTTCAGCTTTCCCCAATTCCATTCTGAAGTCCCGTAAAGGGGAGTAGTTCTAATATCACGCATACCCTCCCATACGGCAGCTGCATCTTCAAGAAGCTGTGTAAAGTATTTTTTTTCCGGCGCATTATCTGGTGACAAGAATGCGGCATGTGAACGATTTCTTATACCCCATGCCTGTCCTCGTATTTGATCTGATATTCCCCCCTCTGCACCTGTTGGACCTCTTCCGGAACTGTACACAGTTGCCGCCCCATTTGGATATGCAGCATCCCACGCAGCCCAAAACCATAGCTCTTCAAGAAAAAAGAACTGTCCTGTCATTATATATGGTATCGAAAATGGATCTGGCTGATGGGATACATCAGGATTCCATCCACCACTTGTAAATGATCCAACTAATTTTACTCTATCTGAAGGAGACGTGTATCCATAATCGAGACCTGAGCCAATTGAAAGTGTTGGGCGTGTTGATATTGACATAACACGCCCTATTCCAGAAAGATTATCATCTCTGAGAATTTTTTTATTGATATTTCCTTCTCTAAAATTCATTGGCCATGCGCATGCAAGTTCAGCATTTCCTATTGTCTTCTCCGCTAGACGTGAATCTCCGGTATAAATCCATTGCACAGCCCAAGTGGGATATGGTCCGATATCAGGTCGCCCTCCTGCCATGCCCATTGCTTTCGCCCAATTACCTGCATCGAACAGATTCCTGGATGAAGAGAGCCATGATGAATACTCTGAAGTTATCTGGGTGGTAGATACAATTTTTGTTGTATCGTAATTACATACGAAACGTGTTTTTGCCAAATATGAAAGATCAGGCACAAGATCAACATTAGCTGGAGTACCTCCAATCCAGGCAGTTTTTGTCCAGCGACTTCCATGATAATGAATTATTGATGTTGATGGCAATATTGTCTGTCGCGTACTAAGACCTGCTTTTAACGTCAAGTTATATACCTGATCCTGTATTTTTTCCGTATTCGATATTTCGCCGATATATCGAACAAACACTTTTGAAATTGTTGGCCAAAATGTCGCATGAAAGATTGGTCTGATTGAACGATTAGTATCAAGTCCAAAATCAAACTTACGTGATAATGAATGATCTGCTATGATAATTGAAGTAGATACATTGCCCTTAAGCCAATACGAAAATGAACCATTTTGTATCATGACTCGTGCTGAACATGATGGCATTTGAACAGAACCTGAGAAATCCATAGTTGCGTCAAAATCA
>JAEUSG010000057.1 GCA_016788315.1 Fibrobacterota bacterium
TTGAGGCGTTAAACCTGCCGCTCCAGTCTCATCAGGAGTTGTAAATGGGGGCATAATTCCATTATCATCGGCGACGAGATTAATATCTATACCTTCATTAGGTATGATCACTACATAGTTAAGGGCTCCTTTAACCTTCAAAGTCATACCGTCCGTACCGGTTACAGTGATTGTATCTGTCACAAAAGCATTTGGTTTTGCACCATCAGCTAGAAGAGTCTCTGTACCATACCACAGAGAGTCAGCAGCACCGTACTGATTGTCTCCCATTGCAGCCTTAATGATGTACTCACCTGCTGGAAGATCAATCTTCCAGTTTCCTGAAGAGACATTTACAAAACTCTTTAATAAAAAATTATCTCCTAATCTGTCTTCGCGTACTGCAACTATCGAGGCATTCTGCCAGCCATAACCGCTAGTGGATGTATACGAAGCACCATTATCTGCGACCCAACCTGTCTTAAATGGAATTGTGGATGCCTGGAAATTTACACGCCGGATAAGGGAAGGTTCATCAAAAACGGTAACTATAATGGTGTCTTTTTTATCAGCCAGCGTTGCAACTATCCGAGCAGGACCGCCCTTGCGCAGTGCAGTAACAACTCCTCGCTCAACACCGGCTATTAAAGATGAATCAACTGACCATAATGCAGAAGGGGTTACATTAACAGAAAAAGTTGTGCTACCGGAATGAAAATAACCTTTCGCCAATAAACTTAGCTTTTTACCCACAAACAATTTTGACGTTTCAATATTCAATCTTATTGAGTCAAGAGTAGCGCTGTATGGTGTGACAACTATTTCAAGTGTGTCAACATTTCCCCGTTTTTCAACACGTATCCGCGCAGTTCCCGTGTTAAGTCCGTTCACAACTCCCCACGGAGAGACAGATGCAACAAGCGTATCCAATGATGTAAACAGACAGCCTTTGGTTGTTGTATCTTTAAACCCGCCTGCATATGTTACTATAGCAGCTAATCTGCAGCTTGCATACTGTTCAATTGTTGCAGGCGTAGACATAAATGCGACAGATGCAGGCGTAAGAGTATCGTTTGGGTCAGGATTATAAAAGGTTATTGGAAAATTTGAGAACGATAGAGCAGGAACCTTTCTGCTGTTCCGCAGAAACGGAGCTGTTTGGCCATATGAATAGCTGGCATCCTGAAGATAGGTTATCATTGACGAAGTGCATGGTGCCGACAAAGTAAGTTTTATGCATGGCTTTTTACAGACTAATGTACTTATACCTGAAAGAATTGTTCCATTGAAACCCGACAACTTAATCATGTTCTTCAGGCTTTTACCTGCTGAATCGGCTGGCCAGACTAATGGCTGATCAAATTCAAGAAAAACTTCTGTTCCCGTTTCATTTCCAAAAAAGAGACGTTTAATGTCCGGAGATTTTATTCCCGCAGTATCTACGGAACCGTAAAAATCGCGAGCCAGAAGAGGATACAGGTAGTTTGCAAAATACTGATACCCGGAATCGATATAATGAACACCATTGGCACCCGGTGTGCCATGCAGGGAAATGAGCACGTTGTCGGAGTATTTGTATGGAAATGAGCGATAGATCTCCCGTACATTCTGAGATGTACCCTGTGGCTGAAAGGCATATATCTTCTGAAGTGCAGGAAAATCTGCACGCCATTTGTTTGTCATTGTCGCCCAGTCATCAGCGTACTTAAGGTAATAAGAGCCACCTGCATCAGCCTCTCCCTGATGCCAGAATACTGCTTTTACACTTTTGTCTACACCTGCAGCAACCGCTGCACTGAGCATATTATTGCTCAAATGCTGCGAGATATATGTTGAACCGACCGCTTTATTAATTATGCATATTGGGATATGATGATTTTCTATAAGCTTCTGACCCAGCATAGATGCCCAAACTCCCACAGCATAGGCTGAGTTGCAAGTTGCCGATTGGGCATAACTCCAACTGCTACCGCTGAAACTGCGAAACCATTCACTTTTGTAAAGAGGCATGGTCGGCGTACCATAGGGGCAAGAAACGGCATTAGATTGGCCATCAATAAGATAGGCATCACCGGCAACTAAGCTGTCGAAACGGGCTAATTCCACTGCATCAGCTCTCAAAACGAGTGAATACTCTGCGCACTCAGCCTTGATTTTTGGAGCGAACGAAAATGGCGCAGTAGTACCAGAATAGGCAGGTGCAATAGAAATAGTATCCGCAGGTATGCCGTCGCGATATACAGTAACGGTTAGTTGACTCACACCTGCACCAGCAAGAGTACCGCGAACCGAAACAACTGCAGAATCATCGGCGCCACGTGGGTAAAATGCGAACCTTTTCGGACTTACAGTAAATATAGCTGTTTGAGCAAAAAGTGAAACAGATGTAAAAGCTACTACGAATTTAATAATTTTAATCAAAGTGCACTCCCATGTTCATCATTAAGTTATCGAATCAGTGAAAGTTTTACAGTTCGGCTCTGATGAGCTGTTTTCAATCTAACAACGTATGTACCTATCGCAAGTCCTTCACCGTTGAACATTACTCTCCCACTATTTACAGAGGAGGTCAAATCCTTTACAAGTTTGCCTTTGATGTCATAGACAAGCAGCTGATAAGTTCCCTTTGACAAAGATGCAGGAATTATGAGCATTGTTTTGGGACTGAACGGATTAGGGGTAGCACTTATAAATGCACTCTCTTTGATATTTGAGGGGAGAGATGTTGCTCCCACAATCATACTAGGCAAGTTATCCAGAGCATACTGCATCTTCACTCTGACAATACGGGTATTAACCATGTCTGAAACATATATGTAATTATCTGACGCTGCGGCGGCTACAGGCCATCCTAAAGGGATAGCCGGACTTGAAACTGTGTCCAGACTTCCTTTCTGATCAACGTTTCCATAAGAACCGAATACAGCAATAACATTATCATTATTGTCTGTTACCGTAACCTGATTGGTAATCGCATTTGGTATGAACAGACGATCATAGAGGTCAATATCAAACCTGGGAGTTCTGCACTGACAGCAATCACTGCCGTCATTACTGAATGGACCAAAGCCAGGCTTATAAATCCTGTCTGATCCAGGGGCTGTCTTGTTAGCCAAATCCAGTGAGCCGCGTAAAGTAGCTGCAGGATAACGTATTACAGAGCCTACTGCATTTGTATATGCATAATCAGTAGCAAAACCGGATGGAACTACATGATCTTTTGACTTAATGGTAGCACCGAAATACAGATTACCCTTTGAGTCATACTGCAAACCGCCATAATTGTGGTATCCAGTGGCGCCAAGAGGTTTCAAAAGCGTATCAAGACGTCCAGTGTCGGAACAGCCGGAATCTGGAAAAACACCAACGAAATAGTCTGCAAACTTCCACATATAGCAGGAGGCAACTCGCTTGTCAGGAGCTATAGCAATTCCATGATCCCCATATCCGGCACCGCCTTTATATCGTCCGTAGATATAAGGAGTAAGCATATTCTTTCCAGTGTTTGGAAAATTCAGGGGTGCATGCCTTTTATCAAGCGTATAGCGCATAATCGGGCCGCTAAATCCCATGCCATATTGCTGATTATTATCCTGTCTAATATAAAGTTGGTCGTCTCTTGAAATTGCAAAATCTCCGGCAAACATCCGGTAACCGGCACTTGTCGAACATGGCCGAATAGCTGGATTAGTCCAATTATCTATTTTAAACAAATCTGAATATCCGTTATTGAAATAGACCGTCTCTCTCTTTCTATCAACAATCATTTTGTCAACACCCATACTTATAACCTTAAGATTAATCGGTCCGGAATTGGCCTCTTCTGAGAAATCCCGAATTTTTGTCATTACGTTGCCATCATCCTGATATGCCTGTACGCCGAAAGCAACATTTGACAACCATAGTACAGGTTTTGCACCACTCTCAGACAACCCCATATACATCTTGTGTTTAGGCGCCTCACCAAGGTTTTGCGTTGCAATTGTAAGTGAGCAAAGCGGTGATTCACCATTTCGCCAACCTGCAAACTTGTAAAGTTTTATATAACCTATATGATAACCATTTACAATACGGTTTGTCACATAAAGAGCTCCTGTTTTTTTATTTACTGATACCATATCCGGATACTTAACTGAAACGGATCCTAAAAGGGTTCCGTTTGTGTCGTATACACTTACACGTGAATGAAGGCGATCGCATACAAAAACATGACCGGAATCATCCAGAGCAACACCGTGAAACGCAGCACAGGTTTGACTTCCCGACCCAGCATAAATTGGTCCAATGACATACTGCCTTGCCGAAAAAGTGGTTGGCACTGAATCGAGCGATATCCACTTGGATGCTATACCAGTTTTAGCATCTACTTTGTAAATACAACCTTCTTTCCAAAATCCTGTATCCACAGCAACAGAACCGCTAACAGTACTCATTTCATAAATGCCTGACATATATATCGTTTTTGCATCAGGAGATATGGTTGCATAGAGAGGGCCACCAATATTTCTCCAATATGGCACTTTAGGTGAAGATACCAGAGGCACTATCACTGAAGAGCTGTTTAATGTACCATCACTGTTCATTTTAAAAATCTGATTATTGGTCAAGTCCCCGTACACCAATTCACCTGGAGCACCAATTGGAAGTAAATCTGCTCCACTGGCAGGAGGCAGATTAGTAAAGGAAGGCATTGTTATGTAGGTGTTTTTGGGAGAATACAACCCATTAACAAAGCTATTAACACCAAAACCTGAAACAGATGAGAGACTCTTACTTGATGGGTATGGATAAACTGTGCGTATGTAATTACCATTACCGTCAAATTGCCGTGTAGTTGTTATCCCGACAGAAGCATTTCCTCCCTTTATAAAAAGTGATCCGTCATTCGCCACAACTAGACCTGAGAAGCTGACAAAAAATCCATGATTACCACCTACCATCTTGTTCAACACCGGCTGCATACCCGCCCTGACGCGGATCTTCAAATCGGCTGAGGTGAGGGATACTAACCTACCGAAATCATCCTTCCCATCCCATATTATTGTCTGCGAAAGAGAATTTGCAACTAATGGTGCGGGAGGATTACTGCCCAAAACACCCGCAGCCAAATGACGGACGATGGAAGAATCTTTTAGACTCACAATAGCCACTTCGACATCTGTCGACTCTGACAGCGTAAACGTGATATTGTAATTCTGAGACGAGCTCTGGTAAACCATTGAAGGAGGAACTGTAAATGACGGTACTCCGTAAACCAAACTGCCCGATACCGCAAGTATTGCTGCAATAACAAATTTCTTCATATGATCCACCCCTTCTTAATGAGCTAAAATAATCCGTTTAATCAGCACTTTATTTTCTGTCGAAACCCTGACAACATAAGAACCGGATGCAAAACCTTCACCATTCCACACAAAACTATTCCTGCGAACCGTCTTTATTACACACTGACCTGCCGGAGATATGATTTCGAATTGCACTGGAACAGCCCGAGACAGTCCATTTACCGACAAATTAACTAAAGAATAAAATGGATTTGGCAGCGTAGAAACTGAGAGTACACAATTTCCTGCTGTGAACCTTTCGTTTCCTGAATTGCCAACCGTCTCATTCACTGCAAGCCCCCCATCATCAGCAACTGCGTTGATATCAACACCTTCATCCGATATGACGGCCATATAGTTAATCGGTCCTTTGACAGAAAAAACAGCTCCTGTATCTCCCGTTACTGTAATTGTGTCAATATTGATTCCGTTAACAAGGCCTGCGCTCTTTGAATTTATCGTGTCTGCACCGAACATTGTCCAGTAGTAACTGTTTTTACCGTAGGAGGCATCCCCCATTCCTGTTTTTACGATGTAACGACCTGACGGAAGATTTACTTTGTAACGGCTGCCTGCTGCACCATCTACAAAACTCTTAAGCAGAAAGTTAGTTCCGGGGCGATCATCGCGCGTAGCACCAGCTCCATTAAGCCAGCCGTACCCTTTCGTCGCATTATACGCCGCACCATTGTCTGCCAGCCATCCGAACTTCCATGGAGTTGCAGATACCTGGAAATTTATTCGTTTGACATAAGCAAGCTTAGGCCAGACAATTACAGAAGCCGTAGTACTTTTGCCGTCATAAGAAACTGTTATATTCAAAGAGCCACCGGCCTTTTTCCCTGTTAGAAATCCCTTGTTCACAGTTACAATAGAAGTATCAGCGCTCTGCCAAAGAGCAACTGTATCCAGAACGCGCGTAAAAGTTTGACTACCTTTGTGGAAATATCCCGTACATATAACCCTGAAGGTATCACCTGCAAAGATACCCAATGCAGAAGGCCTGACAACAAGCGAATCGGTCGATGCACTGCTCTCAATTATCGTCAAAGTAAGTGTGTCTGATAACCCATTTTTCGAAACGGCAATACTTGCTGTTCCTGTATCAAGTGCACGCACAAGCCCTGAAGGTGTAACGCTGGCTTTCGCAGGTGTCAGAGAAATGAGTTTTGAGCCGACAAACCCTTTTGCCGTATCAGTCGGCAGCATCTGGTAATGCTGGATTAGATTGAGTTGTGCAGTCAGATACAGTTCAAGTGTTGAAGAGGCAGTTGCTAGTTCAACGGAGGTAAGTGTTTTTTCTTTTTCAACTACAGCTTTATCCCTGAATTTATAAACCCACATCAGACCGTCATCCTGACTGTCGCCTGCAGAGTATATGAAGAACACACCAAGAACCGGATCATAAAAGGCGCAGTTTGTATACCGCATAACACTCTTAAATGACGCAGGAAAAGGGATCACATCCACCCATTGATTAGATGACGGATCGAAGACATAGATTGATTTGGTTGTTGTAAAATCAAAAACCAGAATTACATCATTGATTGTATCATAGTCTACCGAAGCATAGTTTGAAGAAAAGTTAAACGTATATCCCATAGGATTTTCTATCTTTGTCCATTTACCTGTTGCTAAATCGAAATAGAGGAAATTGCCGGGTGTCTGTCCCAGATAAACACGACCCCGTTTTGTATCTACACAGCCGCTGAAATCATACCCAGTTGGTCCTGCACCGGGATTAGCAACATTACGCCAGGTTCTTGTGACAGGATTAAAGAAAGAAACGCCTTCTGCACCACCGACAAAATATTCCTTCAGCGAACTCACATAAAATGAACTGGAAAAACCACCTGTAGCAGCATGTCCATTTGTTGCAAGTTCACGCTCAAATCTTCCGGTAGAAGTGTTGTAAGCCCATGGCGAGAAGATGGGACCGCTTTTGTTCATTCCTTGCGCGGTGAGAAGCGCGATACCTTCAGAGTCAGCCGGATACCCTGGCATAAAATAGGTGCCAAAACTGCCACCAGTCATCATGATAAATTTTCTAAGATCTGTATCATAACTAAGTCCTCCCCAGGCATGAATGAACTGGTGCCCGGGAATAGGCTGACCCGTTCTGTCAACAGCACGACCAAGGCTGTCCGCTTTCAATGCTCCTGCTTTCACAGAATCATTAAAACCTTTAATGTTCGTTCCAGGGTATATGCAGATCCACTTATTTGAGTTAATGTCGTAAAACCAATAATCATCCTGTCCAAAACCATTTGACTTAACCCCTGCATGAAAGCCTTCACCTGTTCTGAAAGCACCGCGGATTTCTGGTGCTGTTACGATTGAGCGTCCACCCCATGCACAACCATATGCCCTGCCCCATTTCGGATCCCCAGCAGGTGCCCCTAACGAAAGCCAGCCATTATCCGGCATTGCCTTAATTGAATCGATATGTGAACCCTGTGCAGATGGAAGGCCCGCAAGAGGGTTTGGTGAAATTGTTGTTTGTCCATATATGTAGCAAAGTCCTACAAGAATGCAAATGATAACGGTCTGTTTTATAGCCATGAAAACCTCCTCTATTTTGCGAGTACAATCCTACGAGTTAAAATTTCATCTCTAAACTTGGCTCTAACAATGTAAACACCTGAAGGATAACCAGTTGCATTCCAAACCATTTTCCCTGCAACACTTTTTGACAATACACATCTTCCATCAGACGAAACAATTGCATAATCAACAGGTAAATTGCCTGATGCATTGTTCATTACAATTCTGACAATTGGATTAAATGGATTTGGGGATATGCCTAATTCAGTTTTAAGATTTGACGTTAATTTATCAACAGCTGATTGATTAACTTTCTTGTAACGATAAGCAAAGAGGGTTCCGATTTCATTACAGGACATTACAAATACATTGTCTTTGGGATTGTAAACTGTACATAAAATTTCGCTTGTCGGTTTTTTCCCGCCGATAGGTGCTGGAGATAGCGCTTCCCACCTGTTTTCGGATGGATGATACGCCCACATATCAGAAAATGCTTTTCCTCCCCAAGTCAACTGCCCGGCAACCATCAGTACAATGTCATTGATTGAATCATAAGCTAAACCGAATTTGCACCACCTATATGCCGGCCCTGGAACCCTCGACTGCTCGATCCACTGGTTATTTGTGTAGTCATACAGGCAAACAGCCATAAACGAATCTGTACCGCTTATCGTTGGCTTTAAATAGAGCATTTTACCAATAGAATTTACAAAAACTGTTCGATGATACACATAGGTGCTTTTTCCCACACCACCGGCACGAGACGTCCATCTGTTCGTACTGAAATCATAAACATAGGTATTAATACTATCCGGCATTACAGCCACATCATTGACAGGATCATACGCTAGTCTGCAACCTACATTGCCAACACTTACCGCTGAAGAAACATTTGTATATCCAAAAACATCTGTATCTGGATTGTAATAGCAGGCTCCACTCACTCCTGCCACTGGAGCTGAATATGGGCCACCAC
>JAEUSG010000391.1 GCA_016788315.1 Fibrobacterota bacterium
CCTGATGTTGACGTTGTAGAATTACGAAAAAAAGTTGGAATGGTTTTTCAAAAATCCAACCCTTTTCCAAAATCAATTTACGATAACATTGCATACGGCCCGCGAATAAATGGCATTAACAGAAAACGTGATCTTGATAAAATTGTTGAAGGTTCACTCTTAAAAGCTGCGCTTTGGGATGAAGTAAAAGATCGGCTTGGTGATTCGGCTCTTGGTCTGTCCGGAGGGCAGCAGCAGCGATTGTGCATCGCCCGTACTCTTGCTGTTGACCCCGATATTATTCTCATGGATGAACCTGCTTCTGCTCTTGACCCAATTTCTACTTCAAAGATTGAAGATTTAATTGCGCAATTAAAAGAGAAATACACTATCATTATAGTTACCCATAATATGCAACAGGCTGCGAGAGTCTCTGATTATACAGCCTTCTTTCTTCTTGGTAAACTTATTGAGATGGGTGAAACAACAAAGATCTTTACAGATCCATCGAATAAGACAACTGAAGAATATATAACCGGACGGTTTGGATAAGTAATAGGAAGGAAAAGGAACCATTATGAAACATTTTTTCGATACTGAATATGAAAATCTCCGCCGTCACATTATTACTATGGGAACAGAGGTCGAGCAGCAGGTTTACAGGTCTATTGAAGCCGCACTGAACTTTGACGAACGCCTTGCTGACCAAGTTATTGCTAAAGACAATGATATCGACAAAATGGAGATTGAGAATGACGACCTATGTGTACGTCTTTTTGCGAAACTTCAGCCTATAGCTTCAGATCTCAGATTTATAACATCTGTAATTAAAATCAATAACGATTTTGAACGTATATCTGATCAAGCTGTGAGTATTGCCCGCCATACTCTCTATCTTGTTTCGCGTCCAAGGCTTGTAGTTGATCTTGTACCTATGGCGACGCTCGCAAAAGATATGGTACATAGAACTGTTGATGCGCTTGTGAATAACAATACCGATTTTGCGGAAAATGTTCTCCTTCTTGAAGAACGTATGGATAAGTTTGAAGTTGAATATACCAGTCAGATAGTTTCGATAATGAAAGAAGACCCCAAGAACATTAAACGCGGTATAAGCCTGCTGTTTATAACGAGATGTCTTGAGCGCATTGGCGATTTGTCAACTAACATTGCTGAGGACATCGTCTTTTATACAAAGGCAAAAGATATCAGGCATTTGCATCCTGATACCTCCAGCCGCAGCCACAATATGGAATGCTTATAATGGAAAGACAGTTTTACGACAATATCTACATAAATTCCGGCCAATATAGTGCTTTATAAGATTTTTCTCCTCGATGAATCTAATCAATATTTGTTGCTTGTGATATTGATTGGCTAAATGGTTGTTTTTAGGATAATTGACATGTATATTGCAATTGGCAATTCGTTATGGTGATCAGATATT
>JAEUSG010000394.1 GCA_016788315.1 Fibrobacterota bacterium
TTCGGCAGGCTTATCAGTCTGTGGTAAACTCTGTGCGTGGCGTATAGTCGAACTTGACCGAGACCCGCCCATCTTCTTCTATCGAAAGCAAAAACTTGCCCCAACTCCCACCTGTATGAGCCTTCATCAAGGCATGTAACCTTCTGACCGAATCTCGTACATTATCTCTATACTGCATTTTAGTGAGTGTACTTTTCATCTCACCACCAACCCAGTAAAGTATTGACTCATCAAACGCTTCATTCCCACTCTCAAATTTGAAATATCCAAATGTACATTCTGCGCGGGTAAACGATCCCAAGATGCTATCCTTAACCACGCGGTACAATCTGTCAATAATCTCTCGTTGCTGTTCGATGGACATTCTACATTACCCTATGATTGATGAACTCTCGACGATTACGTAAACCTCCAATTGAATAATCCACGGTCAAAGCATCCGGCCTCACAGAACCGGGAGTGCTTCTTACGAAGGTGACCGTAACTTCTCCAACTGACCGACCTTCGACCAAGGCTCTGGTTATTTCATTTTCCCACCGTCGATAGTCACTATTATTAAAGCTTCCATTCTGCGGGAACAGATTGAACCTATCACAGCTGCCGCCGTGACGACAATCCTGGATCGCAACTAAAATATATTTACTGATCTGCAGATATTAATACAGTCAATCGCGGAAAATATACTGACCATCAAATTCAGAAAGATCCTTCTTTCTAAGTTTAATTGTATTTGAATATTTCTTAAATCTAAGTTCACTTAATGGAAATACACGACCATCCGAGAATACCATGTTCGCATCTTCAACGATAGCAGTAACAAGACCAAGCTCCTTGGCTCGACGATAAAGATGTGCACGATAATCATCTTTGTCGCCCTTGAACTCGATTCCATAAAAAAAATCGTTGTCCGGAGTGCAAAACACATAACCATCTGCTGCATAAAATCCGTATAAATTTGTTGTGAAATCCGTGATTCCTTTCATAATTCTTCCAACTGTCCCGTGCAAAGTCAGTCCGATTGTCAACTGAAAATAGATATGTTCAAATTCAAGGTGAGTTCTTTGAATTTTAATTCTCTTTTTCATCTTATCTCACTCCTGTGATTCGGAACTGAATTCGGGACATATCCAGACCGGCATTTTGGAAGGCCGACCGATATGTCGTAGCGAAAGCTGTGCTATTAGTGTGGATGACCATCTGGTCGAAATTGGCAAGATAGGTACTTGCTTGCTGTACCGCTTTGGCGGAAACCTTGTCCCTTATGAATTGGGGCACGATACCAGCTGGATTATAAGCTGACCGACTCCAGTCACCAATGAATTTCGCCTCAATTGCAATGGCCTGATCGCCGATCTCGACAACCCGATCCGCAATGCCGTAGCGTGCGACGTTGCCTTCGTTATAGTAAAACCTTGTGGCTGCCCTCGGATATGCGTCGTAAAGAGCTGCCACGCCCTCCTCAAACTGCGTTGCGGCTTGGCTCACCGTCTTGGCGTTGATAGCCACGCTTTCCGTGATCGGAAATCCTCTCTCAATGGCAGCAACAGCCTCAGTTGCTGCCGCAGTGCGCGCCAAATTCATTGTGACGACAACGCTGCCCGCAACAGCATAATTACCAATGTATTCAAACTCCACTACATGCCGATCCTGGTGCTGACGGGCCATGTACTCAATCAATTCCGAAACATCCGGAACCTGTCCTCCTTG
>JAEUSG010000454.1 GCA_016788315.1 Fibrobacterota bacterium
ATGATTATTCGTCAGCTGATTTTAAAGATAAAGATATGTTGTCAGCTTTTACCGGCAAAAAAGGTGAAATAGCATTTGTCTGCGACGGCGATGGCACAGCACTGCGTCTGGCTGCTACACTAAAAAAAGGGTATCCATCCCTATTAGAACGTTCGACAATTATTGGAATAAATGGCTGTCCCGATTTATCTCCAGATGACCCTAGACATGCCACTGTACGGATATCAATGGAAACTATTGCCGAAGAAACTGTAAATACCCTCAATAAAATGAAACGAAACGGGAAAATAACAGCTGGAAAAATTCTTGTCGATTCAAATTTAATTGAACGTACTTTGGAGCTGAAAAGATAATATTTTAAGGACTAACACTTTTTTAAGGAGTAATAATGAGCTTCCCAAATTTTGACCGCTGGAAACACCTTCGCACAAACCTTTTCAACAATGTAGAAATACAGGTCAGCCTGCGCGGAACAACCTTTATGTTTGATACAGAAGAACAGCTTATGAACGCGCTAAGCGGCAAACATGAAGCACACATTCACCCGGATAGACTCCCCGGCTACCTTGCACGCAAATGCTACGATTCGGAACCGACACCTGAAGGCGATGTCAAACTCACACGTAATCTTATCACAAAAAAGCCAAAACCGCATACAGTTCCTTCTGAATTCATGACCTGGATTTTTGAGATAGATGGTATTTCAAAATCTGCCCTTACACAACTTGACCGCCACCGAATGGCCTCCTTCCTCCAGCAGTCAGGCCGCTGGATGGATCGATCTGAAACACGCTTCGTTTATGATTCATACTATGAAATAGATGATGAAAAAACTGTTATTGAATGGTACAAGGAAGATGCAGCCGAAGTCGAAAGATGCCTTAAAGAATACAAGCAGAGAAGAGGCAGAACTCACACTAACGCAAAGGGTGAAACAGTCGCCATGTCAAGACAGAGCGCAAGACGTAAACTAACGCTGGATTTTGCAACAGGAACATTTCTTGCAATAAACACACTCTCTTTACGCAACGCACTTGAACTTCGCCTAGACACACACGCAGAATGGGAAATAAGACGCGCTGCAAAACTGATGTGGGATAAAGTCATGAAGGTTGCGCCTGCGCAGATGAACGCGCTTGTACTTCCAGAAGGTCTGTAATTTCAATATAAAACTGGGGCAATTAACATGAAGCCTGAAATATACTTTGCAGAAAAGCTGATATCCGGAGGCACAACTAAAGAGAACGTCTCAATCGTTGTCGAAGGTGATCGGATTATTGACATTGTCAAAAAGAAGCTGCCATCAAAAACTTCAGGTATCATCACCCCTGCTTTCATTGATGCACATTCACACATTGCCCTGCATAGAGCGGGCGAACCTGGAATAGAAGAAGAGGTAAACGATAAGTCTGACAGCATTCTACCCCTTCTTGACCCTCTCGACAGCGCATATTTTGACGATCCTGCCTTAAAAGAGTCTGTTGACTTTGGGGTTCTCTATTCCTGCATAGTTCCAGGCAGTGCAAATCTTATAGGCGGCAGATCAAGAATTATCAGAAATTTTGCACAGGATCGATCGACTGCTCTCTTTGCAGACCACGGGTTTAAAGCGGCTCTCGGTTTTAATATTCGTAAGCCTGATTGGAAAGGGGTACGGGCAAACACAAGAATGGGAGCCTACCGCATCCTTGAACAGAAACTGGAGTCAATAATTGCCAAGCGGGAAAAGAGCAGTCTGAACAACGCAAAAAAGCAGGCTGAGCTGGCGGACAAGGCTGCAGCCGGTAAACTAAGCGAAGAAGCCTATGAACGCGATGCAGCATTTCTTGAAACAGAGCAGACCCTGGAGTGGACATCCGAAGAAAAAGCGCTGCTTTCCATTGCTGAGGGTAAAAAGCCGCTGAAGGTACATGTACATAAAGCGGATGATGTTATGTATCTCATCGATCTCTGCCGCCGCTTTCCCCTTCAGGTCAGCGCAGAGCACCTAATGGATGTTGACAGGGAAGACATTTTCAGAGCTTTACGGACAGAAAATATTCCGGCAGTATACGGCCCTCTCGGCTGTCACCCTTACAAAACGGAATTAAGACATGCCACCTGGAAAAATGCCTCAGCAATAATGAAATCAGGTATGACCTTCGGCCTTATGACAGACCACCCTGTCACCCTTTCTCAAACACTTAGAGAGAGTTTAAAGTATTTCCTG
>JAEUSG010000467.1 GCA_016788315.1 Fibrobacterota bacterium
AATTTTTCATCAGCATGAAGGCTGGCCATACAAACATATCAGACAGTACAATGCCAATGGTGAATATGTCAAAACAGTATTCCCTATAAAGGGCGGAATGGAAGAAAGTAAAGTAACTGGCTGGGGCATCATTAAGCGGACAGATGGAACATATGTTCCTGCAAACTCAAGCACATCCCTGCCTGGCTTCTCAAACACCCTCCTTGGAACACCATTTTCTCCAAATGGGGTCCTTCTCAATTTCGACACCGACAACAATGAAATCTGGTTTGGAACATACAAATCATACCTCAAGGTAGGCTCTGATGGCTCTCTCCCCACATCAAACGGTAGTATTACCAGCGGAGTTATCGGCATATCCACAGTAAAAGGAAATAACTTCATTTCAAACCAGCCTTTCCCATCAGGCGTTATTACAGGGTCAAGTCCAACAGCCACGAGATACCTAATAGGATCAACCTTCATGACCATGCTTCCAGGGAAAACCCATGCACTAGTCAGCGGAATCTTCTACGCCTTCGGTGCCAATGGCCACTTAACAAATGTACCGGACAGCACATTTTACAAAGATGGACAGATTTTCAAAGTTAACATTGCAACTGGAGTCGCAGTTCCATGGCTTGCTCTTTCCGGTGTGCCAGAGCTCAAAACCGACAGACAAATTCCAATGGATTGCGCCGGAACATGGGCCGCTGTTGCCGGCACTGCAATTGACGCAGCGGGCAGAATCTATGTCTGCGAACGCTTCGGAAAGAGACTTGCTGTTTATGATTCAAATGCAACCCTGCTCAATTCAATACCGGTTGCAGGTGCAGAAAATGTTACCATAAGCAAAAAGACAGGAGCCATATACCTTGTCACAAAGACACAGCTGCCGGCAAGCATATCAACCGGTACTGTTAAAGTTTACAAAATCAGCTCTTTCGAAAGCGGACTTTCAAAAATATGCTCGCTTACAATCACCACAGCGGTATCAAGCTCAACCGAACCTATTTCTGTTATTGTAAACGAATCAACTTCCGATACCCGCGTATGGGTAGCCTACATGACAACAGGAGTTAAAATCTATTCAGATAACGGCACTTCACTGACACTGTTTCGCGATTTTGAAGCCCTTTCAGCAAACACATTACAGGGATATGCCAGACTTGCCGTTGACAGAAGAACAGAGACCGTCTATATAAACAACACATGGTACGGCATGTACAAAATCATGGACTGGAATAATCCTGTTCCTTCTCTATGCTCGACAACTGTACCAAACCGTCCAGCCAGCTGGAAATACCTGACCGCAACCGACATGGCTGTCAGCCCGCACGGCATGCTCTATGTAAGACAGGCCACCGCAAGCAACGGAAGCCAATTCTCCGGACCCGTTACACGCTGGTCAACAGACAGAATTCACGCCCCTCTTGAATGGGCTAACACAGATTCCAATGTTCTAGTCCCTGTTGTTACAGGCCGATATGGCGCAACTGCCGGCGAAAGAGGGTTATCGGTAGGAGTCGATAACCGCGTAGCAGTTATGCCAGGCAGCGGCACCTGGTCTGTGTCAATGTTTGCCGATTCTGGAAATCACACCGCATGGGCAGGTGACACAGTAATCAAAACGGTTGCTCCCACAGGAAAGGGGGGCTCAGGCTGCGTCCGTATTGACTTACAGGGTAATATATATGTTGGTGCAGTCATGAATTTCGCAACTCCTCTCCATCCTGAATTTGCAACCGATTGGGCATACAATAACGCACGAGGAACCATTGTAAAATTCCCGCCAAATATAAAGGGCGGTAGAACTGATCCGACAGGAGCTACAGGCGCAGAGAAAACCTACAACATCGGTGTTGCACCATTCAGTAAAGATCGCGGTGCTGGAGGATGCGTCTGCCGTTCACCACGCTTTGATGTTGACTATTACGGACGTATGTTTGCACCAAACGCTGTAACTTGTGAAGTAACAATAATGGACAACGCCGGAAACGAAATTCTCCGCTTCGGCCAATACGACAACACAGACTTTCCTAAAACAGATTCCTCACGCGTCCCATTAATGTGGGCTACCGGTGTAGCAGCCAGCGATGACTTCGTTTATGTTGCAGATAACGGCTCTTATAGAATGCACAGAGTTCAGATGCTCTACGATATAGACAACTATCCGAACACAAAGCCAAAACATGTTCCGGAAGAAAAGCAATCTCTAACGGCCAACTCTGTATCTTTAAAATCAAATCCTAATCCATTCAATCCAACAAGCAACATCAACATAACTCTTAATAACAGTTCCAGAATCAGGCTTGATGTATTCGATGTTTCAGGAAAATTCATAACAACAATCGCTTCTGATATTTATGGCGCCGGAACACACTCCTTTGTCTGGAATGCTACCGACCTGAAAGGCTCTAAGGTTTCAGCAGGAACATACATATACAGATTAGTTGCCGGTAACCGCGAACTCTATACAAAAGCAGTTTTGGCAAAATAAAAAAGATTTTTGAATACTTTTCAGCTTTGGCATGGTCTTATACCTACCATGCCAAAGCGAAGAGTTACTAAAAAATCACTTGAAAGGTTACTGAAAGACCCGAATCTTTCCGATCTTTTCAAAACAACACTTGCAAAATCTCTCGAAAAGGATCCATTTGAAGCCTGTTTAGACGCCGAATTGCTCTACAATGCCCTAAAAGCACGCGAACAGACAATCACCGAAGATATTCTCGACCCTTAAATACCCATATTGCTAAGAGTGTTTATAACATTCTTAACCGATGCTGTAAGACTTGGGTGCTCGACACCGAAGATCTCGATATTCTTCTTCAAAGTGTTCAGCAGATTATGATGCTGAATAAATGGTACGTCCCCCGGATGCTCAATGATCGCCAGCACATGTGTCTGAATCTCATTAATATTCTCTTTGTATTTAGGCAGAGAATCACCAATTTGCTCGATTGTTGTGTTAAGATTTTTTAGCGACTGCTGGTAGCTATGTTTTGACATCAGTTACTCCTATTCAAATGTTTGACACAAAGTTAAGATAACATTTCATAGCATAATATTGCACCATTTGCGAATACCGACGCATTGTGCTATATTATAACTGTTGCGGGAGTAACTCAGTGGTAGAGTGCCACCTTCCCAAGGTGGACGTCGCGAGTTCGAATCTCGTTTCCCGCTTAAAATTTAGTCCCTGTAATCACACGATTACAGGGACTTTTTCATTATGATGCCTTTATTAAATATTCCAACGGAAACGGCGGATTTGCCAATGGCTTAGCTGCCAGTGAAAGCAGCAGCATCTCATTGTCATCGCCAGCTATTCTGTTCAAGTGAACACATTTACAACTTTGACAACGATGTACAAGCGACCACTCACCATCCGGCTTTACCCAAATGGAAATTGGTTCCATATTGCCGTAACAAGCTGCTTTTCTGTCTCCTGCAATATTATCAAGATGACGGCTCCATAAACACCATGGACAATGATTTCTGTGTCTCGTACCAGGTTGATTATTGAGTACCGTTCTTTTACAATGCTGACATATAAAAGCCGCTGGGCTCTCCTCTCGATTTCGATAGTGATTTGACATCACGAACTCCTTCTTGTGAGATAATTTTGAAAATGAATTTTGAAGGAGATGTTCTAACAAACATAAATACCCTGCCTTTCAAATAGTTCAGAATGATAAAACGGTTATATCCAATTATTGAATACAACACCAGATAGTGTAGGATTAAGAGTAGATAAGATGCGAGAACAGTTTTTTAAGGACTATTCCCGCATTATTAGACAATTGCTTTGTGTTTCACACTTAAAAGATAATCATTCTTTTGTCAAATCGCAATACAAAGACAGTAATGAATTTGACACAAAGCCAGGTTTGTTCTATTTTACTGAAGGCATCTATTAAGCACCTTTAAAAACAATTATTGACATAAATATACGGAGCATTATGAAATTATTTTGTGTTTTAATTCTAGTCTTCATTTATGCTTGTACTGACAAGTCAAACAATGTGGGAGAAATTGATAAACTCCCTGCGGAGGTTACTATATCTGGTTTTCAAGAATGCCTCTGTTTATTGATCTATGCAAAAGATACTCTGACAAGCCGAGCAGTTTATGGTACTATCGACACGCTTAAACCATTATTATCGACTGACAGTTTAACACGAACAATTAGCAAAGATGATTTCCATTTCTATGCTGTATCTTCTTTCAGCAGACAACTAGTCAGTACCTGGAAACTTTATGAAGTAGTACAAAGTAATCCTCTCGTCGTATTTTTCGACCTTGCGGATAGCGGTAAAGATCGTTATAATAAACCTTTTTCATTAGATTTTTCATTCGAACTAGGCGGTGAGTATAGAGCATACTTAATTTATGACGGTGCAAAAGATATGTTGTTACATAAATTGGCAGAATTTCCATTTGTAGACCCGTTAAATTGTAAAGGGAAAATTGAAATAATATCAGATCCAAATAAAATTGATACAATAAAAGCAGAAGAATGGTATGGAACTATAAGACCAAGTATGCCATATACTAGGTATAAGGTTAGACTTAATTATATACCGTAAGCTATACCTTCTTTTTATATCTCATTGCAACACACCTGGGTTCAAAACCAACCTTCTGCCAGAAAATCATTCCTTTGTTATTCCAAGCGAGAACATCAATATCAATTGTCTCACATTTCAGCTCTTTTAATAACAGATTGAATGCTGTTGAACCAAATCCTTTAGAGCGATGTTCCCGTTCTATATAAAACTGACGAAGATAAAGTGGGGATTTGGTCACATCAACAAGGGCATATCCATAAACCGTTGAATCAACCTCAAACAAAAAGGCTTTATAGTCACCTTTCAAAAACCCTTCCATACGGTCGTAAACCTGCTTGTCTGTCATAGCATTATCAGCCCGCTCATCTTCTCTAAGCCGAACATTCATAGCGGTTAGGGTAGTGAGGTCATTCAATGTGGCAGTGGAAATTATCATCTATTTATTCCTATAGCTTCTTTATTACAAACATAACATCATCATTATTCTTCTGCTGACCACCAACTGAACGATAGAATTTCATAGCTGGTTTGTTTGAGCTGTTTGTTAATATGATTATCTCTGAGCAATGGTATGCCTTTGAAATCTTTTTCAATTGAGCAATAAGTTTAGTTCCTATTCCTTTTCTTTTGAATGGTTCAAACACATCAATAGAATACAGAAACATTTTGGGCTTTGTTTCATTTAAAGAGTTCAAAATATGGGAATACAAAAAGCCAGCAGGAACATTGTTACTATATGCAACTAAAAGGATGTTGTCTATACTATTAAAAAACTTCTCATCGGGTGAAGGACAATGTTCATTGCAAGAAGCAAAGAGTGTCTTAATCAATTTCTTATCATACTTGGTGATTTGGCGAATTTCAATAGCCATGGTTCATCCTTAATTATTGAACTTGTACGGTACAGATATATCAACGCACGACTGTCAATAATTCTAATCTCAATCTCTGTCAACCTCTACAATTGATAAACAAGTTCAGAGATTTATGTATTAGCCTATTCTTTCATTGTTTGCAAAATAACTTACATGCTAAAGTTAATTCAAGATAAAGAATTGACAATAGGATCAGTCAGTAATTAAGTTTTAATGAGAAATCAATATGGACAACGAATTAATACGTATAGCATCCGAGAACGATCTACCAGCACTTATTACTCTATACTCAGAACTCAACCCTTCTGACGATTTATCAGATTCAGGTAAAATTGAGTCCACACTTAGAATTATTCTGAATAGCAGCTTTTTCAATCTCTTTGTTCTGGAAGCGAATGGAAAACTGGTTTCTTCCTGTTACTTGAACATCATTCCAAACCTATCAAGAGATTGCAGACCATATGCAGTTATTGAGAATGTTATAACTCTCATTGAGTACCGTAAACATGGTTTTGGGAAAAAGGTCATGCAGCATGCTATTGATTACGCAAAAGCTCAAGGCTGTTATAAAGTGATGTTACTAACAGGCAGAAAAGATCCTTCCGTACACTCATTTTATCAGAGTTTAGGATTTGATGGAAGCAGTAAGACAGGATATCAGATAAGATTTTAAATTACCTCTCATAATCAT
>JAEUSG010000473.1 GCA_016788315.1 Fibrobacterota bacterium
TATGCGCAGTTCTGATTTTGTACCGATGCGGAACACGGATTGGTTCAATTACGGCGGCCTTTATCGCGACGTAGAACTATTCCGCGTACCCAAAGTATTTATCAAATCTCTTAAAGTGCATCTTATACCTGATGGCAAATTCAACAGAATTACATTCAAAGCTGAACTGGACGGCAGCATCGGCAATGAACCTCTCACCTTCTCAATACCTGAACTGGGAATATGCGAAGACGTTAGGCCGAAAGATTGTATTGCCTCGGTAACAGTGACTGCAAACCCGGAACTTTGGACGCCTGACAATCCGAAACTCTATAAGGTCACTGCAGAATACGGCAAAGATATCGTTTCTGACAAAATTGGTTTCAGAGAGATTAAGACAAAGGGTACTGAAATACTATTGAACGGAAAATCACTTTTCCTTCGCGGCATATGCGTCCATGAAGATGATGCTGAACTTGGCAAAACAACAAACCAGGAAGATATTATTCGCCGTTTCTCCCACGCCAAAACGCTTGGATGCAATTTCCTTCGTCTCGCTCATTATCCCCATCATGAAATGGTTTCACAGCTTGCTGATGAACTCGGAATACTGCTATGGGAAGAGATTCCTGTATACTGGGCGATCAACTTCACAAACAAAGCAACTTATGAAAATGCTGAAAACCAGCTCCTTGAACTTATCAACCGCGATTACAACAGAGCCAGCGTAATTTTATGGAGCGTAGGAAACGAAAACCTCGACACAGAGGATCGCCTGAAGTTCATGAGTAAACTTGCCAAGGCAGCCAAAAAGAGTGATCCGACCCGTCTTATCTCTGCGGCCTGTTTCGTTAACAAAGAGGAGAGAACCATAGACGACAGACTCATAGAACATCTTGACATAATAGGCATCAATGAGTATTACGGCTGGTACATCCGCGAATACGATGAGATCAAAAAGATTTTTGCTCATGCTGAAGTAACAAAACCTGTAATTATTACAGAAACCGGTGCAGATGCTTTATCTGGCAACCACGGCACCACAGAGGATCTTTTTACAGAGGAGCAGATGGAGGAGGTATACAAAAACCAGGTCGAAATCATCTCCAAAGTAGATTATATACGTGGTTTGACTCCGTGGATCCTATACGATTTCAGAAGCCCTAGACGGCAGAACTATTACCAGAAGGGCTATAACCGCAAAGGTCTTATTGCACAGGATAAGAAGACGCCAAAACTTGCATTTTATATTCTGCAGGAATTCTACCGCTCAATTCAGAACAAAGAGGAAAACTCATGAAAATCTTTATTTGCGCCGACATGGAAGGCATTTCAGGAATCGGCAATCTGCAATCTGTAAAAGTAGACCATCCTGAATATCAGAACGGCAGAAAGAGACTCACCGAAGATGTAAATGCGTGCGCGGAAGGCTGTTTTGAGGCCGGAGCAAAGGCTGTAACTGTTATGGATGCGCATCATGCAGGCTCAAATCTTTTAATTGACCTTGTTCATCCAAAAGTAAACATTGCTCAGGGTAAAGGCACAAAGGGAAGAATGCATGATATCGGTAAGTATGATGCGCTTATACTAATTGGCTACCATGCGATGGCTGGAACCGCCGAAGCCTTTATAGATCACACTATGTCGCCAGATAGTTGGCAGAACTGCTGGCTTAACGGCGTTAAGGTGGGAGAATTCGGAATTGATGCTGCAATCGCCGCCGATGAAGGAGTTCCAACAATCATGGTCTCCGGCGACGATAAAATTGCCAAAGAGGCAACTCGTGCTGTTAAAGGAATATTTACAGCTATTGTAAAATATTCATCCGGTAAATTCTGTACAGAACTCTTACCGCTGAAAACTGCCCATGATATCATCCGTAAAAACGCTTTTGAAGCATGCCGCAGCATAAAGAAGATAAAACCATATCCTGTCAAAAAATCTGTCTGTATGAGACTTGAAGTAACGCAAAACACAGAGATACCGTGCATACCGGCAAAGTTTCCAGACAGAAAAATTATAGACAGCAGAACATTTGAAGTAACAGCGAAAACTACAAGGGAAGCGCTTTACAGACTGATTGCCTGAAAAATCAGCCCCAATTAAGCTTGCGTCGCAGAATGTCGAAGTATGACGATCCGCGGGGACGCAGGATTGTTGTCGCTATATTGGATCTTGATATTGTTATCCTGTCTCCTGTCCTGATAGGGAAACATATTTTTCCATCGATAGTCAATTCAGCCTTAACATCAGGATCATCAACACAAACAGTAAGTGATTTCCTTATTCCAGTTACGACAGGTTTTTGCGTAAGCGAATGAGAGCATAATGGAGTTACAATCACACAATCAAGAGTAGGATCGACAATAGGACCGCCGGCAGCTAAAGAATAGGCAGTACTGCCGGTCGGAGTAGAAACGATGAGTCCGTCAGCGTTAAATGCCGAAACAGGCTCTTTTTCCTGAAGCATGGAAAGTCTTATCAGCTTGCTGCCTTTAATAACTACATCATTAAGACAGGTATCTTCATGAATACATTTACCTTTTCTGACAAGGTCAACATGAAAGGTCATTCTTCTTTCAGAAACATACTTGCCTGCAAACATCTCTTTTAATGCTTCATGAGAATTGCGCACCGGAATTTCTGTCAAGAAACCCAGCGTTCCCATATTTACACCGACTATTGGAATTCTGGATTCCCTTATGAGACGGGCAGCAGAGATAAAAGTTCCGTCACCTCCGAAAGAAACGGCGGCATCAATCTTTTTTAGAAAAGCAGCAATAGGCAGCAATGTAATCTTAGGATGAGTTGGAACAGGATTCCCTTTGCAGCCGAAAAAGCGGACCTTTTTAAATGAGGGATCGGAAGCGATCTCTCTCATTCTGTCTGCAATGGCTTTTCGTCTATCAAAGGCAAGCAGGCCGACATTTTTGAGCGGTTTCATATTAATCGCCCTCCCAAATCAGACAATTGTTTCTGAAGAAACAGGCTTATCCTCTTTTACCAAAGAATCAAGTCGATGAAAAAAATCAGGAAAAAGAGCATCTACCGCTTCAGCACCCTTGATTACACTTTCGCCCTTATTTTTCAGCGCAGCTACCGCGAATGCCATTCCAACTGTTGCAGCTCCGCCTGTATCAAACTCTGCTCCGTCATGTTCACGGGCGCCTTCAATTACAAAACCATCCTCAATTTCACCGACCTTAGTTCCCATCTTTTTCAAATTCTGCAGAGTAATTGCAATAATATCTCTATCGCCTTTTCGCAGGAAGTCTGCGTTGCGTATGACAGTCTGACCCTCTGCATATGCCGCTGCGACTGCAACGAAAGGAAGAAGTTCTCCGCAGTCACTTGTAAGTTCTCCGGATATTTTTCGACTAACAAGTTTTACAGGGGTCGATAGACAGTCAAATGCATTTCTATCTTTAACACGTTCACTGTTGAATAGTGCTCCCATACGCCGTAACGCGGCGAATATGCCGGAGGTTGCAGACCCTTCAATACTCTTAACTGTGATTTCAGAATGATTTACAAGAAGACCTGCAAGAAGAAATGGTGCAGCACATGCAGGATCGCCGGAAAGATTAAACTCGGCCGCTTTTAAGCGTACTGTTTCGGCAATCTGAATTGTTCTTGAGGGTTTTTCTCCCGAGGAGGCCTCTTTTTTTGCCTGCAGTTTTCTAATGCGCCTCATCAGCTCATTATCTTCAGCGCTGTTTTCTACAGCATTATCATCATCCTCCGCCGCCGCCTCGCCCTTTCTGAAGGAGGTTATCGGTGCTTTGAATTTCCGCAGAATTGTTTCGCTGTCCTCAGGAAGCGGTGTCGGCTCAATTATTCTGCTGTTGCCGGAAACATTTAGCATCGAATAAAGGAGTGCTGTTTTAAGAGCTTCATCAGCTTCAGCAAGAACAATATGAACTGAATCGGGAGAGGCAGGTGTGACTTTTACAATAAGCTTCTCTTCCGTTTCCTCTTTTTCAACATAAAAACCCATTTTATCAATCTGCTTAATAAACGAATCAAAGCGCGGTGTTGCAACAGATTTTCCGCAAGTGAATCGCCCGCCGCGCCGCAGATAAAGCGGAAGAAGATGCATCAGAATTTCGCTGTCGGAACCAACATCTATTTCGGATGGGAGTTCTCCGGCGGTAAAACTTCCATACCCTTTTATGGACACAGTTGAGCCTGTCCGTTCGAGCGAACCCTCAAAAGTGTTTTGGATAAAACGGATCAAATCCTCAGCAGCAGAGCACTTTGGAAAGGGATTAATTGTTGTTACCCCCTCTGCAAAAAGTGCAGGAATAACTATACGTAAAGCTGTTTTATATGAAACAGGTATTTCAACCGTTCCTTCAAGCCTTTTTACCTGGCGCAGATTTCGATTCACTGTGCGCTATCCTTTCTATCCTCTTTGTCTCGTTGATAACTGTGCGGAAGATTTTTTCTACTGCAACATCGTCAAGCGGACCACGGTTTCGCTTCTTGAGGTTATCTATGATGCTTTGTTCGCGGGCGGAATCTGAAACGGGAGCACCTTCCTGAGATTTTATCCGTCCTATTATCTGTGCAACTCCGACCCTTTTATTCAATAAATCAAGAAGTTTTGTATTGATCTTATCAATTTTACTGCGAAGCGGCTTCAGTTTGCTGCTGACTGACAGATGTTTTTTCATATCTGCTCCATACACCCTGTGTTAGATGAAAAGGAAGAGTCTTCTGAAGCGGAAATTTCCGCCATATTTCGACCAGAAAATCAGAGAGACGCGCGCAACAACCCTCTCCTCTGAGATGTATCCAGTATAACGGCTATCCATGCTTTCGTCCCAGTTGTCGCCCATAAGGAAAATTGCTCTTGTCTTTACAACATACTTTTTAAGCTCTTTTCCATCAACATACATTGTTCTGCGGAAAGAGCATTTAAGAGAATCATCTTTTGCCTGAAGGAAGTTAAGAACATTGTTCAATTCAATCCAGTTCATTGCGTCAAAATTGAGCGTTCCGTCTGGCTTTCGCTGTTCTGAACGGTAATCGTCAAAGGTAAGATCATTGGCATATTTACCATTGACCATTAAATCCGCCGTACTGGTAAGCCGTTTTCCGGGATTCTCCTGCCGTATCAGATTGGCAATATAATCAAGTTCGAATATCTTCAGCGAGTCAAGATATACAGTATCACCTTTAGCCGGGATTCTGAATTGAGCCAGGTTATCTCTCGGCGAGAACCGGCCGTCAATAATCAGTTCAGCACCGCGCTCTGACTCTTCCGGGAGCTTAAATTCAACACTGTCAACATAGAGCCTCTTCTCTTCAATCCTTACCGATTGACCTCCGACAGCAACACACCGTTTAATTGCATACTTGCCATCTTGAACCGGATCGTTGAAAACGACCACTTCATTCCGCTTAACATGTTTAAGCCTTATGATATGTTCGCCGGTAAAAGGGGAAGCCAGTCCATATATTATTCTGTTGGCAAGCACATGTTCGCCTGGTAGGAGTGTACCTGCCATTCCGAAGCCTGGAGATCCAAAAGGGGCAAAAAAGAAAGTTCTGAATACGAAAGCGGCTAGTCCGATAAAAACTACGGTCTCAAAAATCTCCAACAGGAGAATTCTGATATCACGTGTCCCTTTACGTTCCTGACCTACATCGTAAAATTCACTCATTTCTGAGGACCCTTATCCATAGACAGGACAGCAAAAAAGGCTTCCTGTGGTATATCCACAGAGCCGACTGCCTTCATTCTCTTCTTTCCCTCTTTCTGCTTTTCGAGGAGTTTTCTCTTTCTGGTAATATCACCGCCGTAACACTTTGCCGTTACATTTTTCCGGAGAGCTTTGACTGTTGTCCGGGTAATGACGCGGGTACCGATGGCTGCCTGTATGGCGATTTCAAACATCTGACGCGGAATCAAATCCTTAAGCTTTGTTGCAAGCGCCTGACCCCAGGTGTATGCCTTATCGCGGTGGATAATGATTGAAAATGCATCAACACCTTCACCATTGATTAATATATCAAGCTTGACGAGATCGCTTTCCCGGTATTCGATGTATTCATAATCAAGTGAAGCATATCCTTTTGTATATGATTTAAGCCTGTCATAAAAATCGAAAATGATCTCTGCAAGTGGAAATTCGTAATGAATGTTTACCCGTCCGGTATCAAGATATTCCAGCGACTTGTAAATGCCGCGTTTCTCCTCGCCGAGTTTCATTACGTTGCCGACAAAATCTGAGGGCACTATAATGCTTGTTTTATAAAAGGGCTCTTCAATTGTATCGTACAGCCCCGGCGAAGGCAATTGAGAGGGATTCTCGAGATACTTTACACTTCCATCTTTCATGATAACACGATACTTCACGTTAGGTACAGTATTGATTATATCAACACCAAATTCTCTGTCGAGACGTTCCTGAATAATCTCCATATGGAGCAGACCCAAAAAGCCCGTTCTGAAGCCGAAACCTAATGCAGTGGAAGTTTCAGGTTCCCATGTAATAGAACCATCATTCAGTTTAAGCTTCTCCATGGAGTCACGCAGATTATCGTAATCGTCCGGGTCTACAGGATACATTCCGCAATAGACCATCGGCTTGATTTCCTGATAACCTGCTAGCGGAGTATCAGCACGGTTCTTGTCGTTGGTGATTGTATCGCCGATTTTTACGTCCTGAACTTTTTTCACTGTTCCGACCAGATAACCAACCTCTCCTACCCTGAGCTCGTTAGTTTTAACTCTGTCAAGTACAAGATAACCCATTTCAGCTGCCTGATAGGTACAGCCTGCATTGAAGAAGTATAGAGGATCGCCTGTTTTTACGCAGCCGTCCATAACACGGATATAGGCAACAGCGCCGCGGTATGCATCAAACACGGAGTCAAAAATGAGCGCTTTAAGAGGCTTATTGGAATCACCGCGTGGAGCCGGTATCTCTTTAACAACTGCTTCCAGCACCTCTTTTATACCCTTGCCCTCTTTTGCACTGATCAGAAGAGGAACCGAATTTCCGCCTAAAAGCCCCTGCAGCTCTCTTGTGCGGCTTTCAACATCGGCACCTGGTAAATCGATTTTGTTCAAAACCGGTATGATTGTAAGATCATTTCCAAGAGCCATGTAAAGATTGGAGAGCGTTTGAGCCTGGACACCCTGAGAAGCGTCGACTACAAGAATTGCGCCTTCACAAGCAGCGAGACTTCTTGAGACCTCGTATGTAAAGTCGACATGCCCCGGTGTATCAATAAGATTGAGTATATAGGTATCGCCATCGTCAGCCTTGTATGTCATTCTGATGGCATGCGCCTTAATTGTAATGCCGCGTTCCCGTTCAAGATCCATGCTATCAAGCACCTGATCCATCATCTGGTACTGGGTGAGTGTTCCGGTGACTTCAAGCATCCTGTCGGCCAAAGTTGATTTACCGTGGTCGATGTGTGCGATAATGCAGAAATTTCTAATTTTTTGTTGGTTCATAGGTGCTGAAAAATAATCAATTGAGTGGACACTTCTGTTAGTTTATTTCAACGAGGGCAACCCCCTCATTTTCGTCGATTTCCTGTACTTTTACCGCTACCTCTTCATTTGCTGCAGTTTTAAGGCTCAGCGCTACAAAATCGGCACCTATCGGAAGTTCTCTGCCTCCTCGGTCGACAAGAACTGCAAGCCTGATAGTTCTTGGACGGCCCATATCGAAAAGTGCATCAAGAGCGGCGCGGATGGTTCTGCCTGTATAAAGAACATCATCAACCAATACAACAGTTTTGTCCTGAATTGAGAAAGGGATATCAGTTGCTCTGATCTCCGGCTGCTTAAGAGGAGATCTGTAATCATCCCGATAGAAGGTTGCATCAAGTGTGCCTACAGGTATCTCTTTCCCTTCAACCTTTGCAATTGAGGCAGCAAGCCTTTTTGCGAGAACAATGCCGCGTCTCTGCATTCCTACAAAGACAATATTTTCAGAACCTCTATTCTTTTCAATTATTTCATGTGCGATTCTGTCCAGTGCTCTTTTCATATCGGCACCATCCATTAAAATCTTTTTCTCTTTCAGTGTCATATGTACCTCACATTTTATAAAGTCTGAAATCGCTGCACGTAAATTTGGCGCCAACAGAAGCTGAATCATCCTGATGGCGTACAAACGGCCTAACAGCAGCACCGCTCTCCATCTTCATTCCATCTCTTTTCACAAAGAGTCTGCCATTTACAAAAAGCGCTGCCGAAGAATCATTCCATTCAATACGCGCACGGAACGGGTACTGTTTATTGAACTGCCTGTAATCTGCCTGTCCATTAATTTCAAGACCGATTGAATCGCCGGATGGAGCAAGAATCAGCTTCATCTTATTCAGACTGAAAAGCTCGACACTCAGAGCAGGAGGTGTTCCGGCAAGTGCAATATCAAACTCAGCATAACCTTTAGCAGGAAGGTTTATGACATGTCCCAATCGGCCGCCGTTTGACGCTTCCCAGCCGGAAAGTGAGTACTGTGCTACCGGGTCACGGAATGCGGTAAGCAGAACCGGTTTTGACACAACGGCCGCTTTTTCAACTTTAATTGTGTCAGTGCCCGCAGCCTTTGCTTTTGCCTCCTCTTTTCTTTGTACGTTAAAGAGGACAAAAAGAAGAACAAGGGCTATAAGCGGTAATACATATGGTTTTTTAAACATGGGAGAAAAATAATTAAAGAAGCCTCTTAATTGAATCAATTATATATTTGTTACATGGCCAAAGCAAAAACTGTATTTATCTGCCAATCCTGCGGTGCAAAATATCCAAGATGGGTAGGCAAGTGTTCCGCCTGCAACGAGTGGGAAACAATTGTTGAAGAGCGTGAAACCGCTGAAAGAGACCCGAAACGGGGCGAAGGACTTTCAAACGGCAGCCCTCCTATGCCCCTTACATCCATTGAGGCATCAACTGTTTCACGTATAGGTACCGGCAGCCACGAACTCGACCGAGCTATCGGAGGCGGAATTGTCCAGGGCTCCCTGATTCTTGTCGGCGGAGATCCCGGTATCGGCAAATCAACTCTCCTGCTCCAAATCTCAAGAGCTGTTGCCCGTAAGGAAGGTACCGTACTTTATGCATCAGGTGAAGAGTCACTATCACAAATCCGAATACGTGCTGAGCGCCTGAATGCCCTGCACGAAAATCTATTTGTCTTTGCAGAAAACGATCTATCTGCAATTATCGGGCATATGGAAAAGAGAAAGCCCGCTCTGATTGTAGTCGATTCTATTCAGACTGTCTATCACCCCGATTTCGCCGGCCCGCAGGGAAGCGTGGGGCAGATTAGAGAATGCGCAAACCAACTCATGCACTCAGCAAAGAGACTCCAGATACCTGTCGTCCTTATCGGACACGTTACCAGAGAGGGAACCATAGCAGGACCAAAGGTACTGGAACACATTGTTGACACTGTGCTTTACTTTGAAGGCGATCGTAATAATCTTCACAGAATTGTCAGAGTCATCAAAAACAGGTTCGGTGCAGCAAATGAGATTGCAATTTTCGAAATGAAACCGACCGGCCTTGCTGAAGTTTTGAATCCATCCGAAATCTTTCTTGCTGAAAGAGGTGAAAAATCGGTCGGATCAATAGTCACCTGTGCAATGGAGGGCACGCAGCCCGTTCTTGTTGAAGTTCAGGGACTAGCATGTCGTCAAAGTTTCGGCTACCCACAGCGCACCTGTTCCGGCATCGACACAAAAAGATTATCCATTCTTTCAGCAGTAATTGAACGATCTGCTGATTTCCCATTGTCATCACACGACCTCTTTGTAAATATCATCGGCGGACTAAAGG
>JAEUSG010000478.1 GCA_016788315.1 Fibrobacterota bacterium
AAGTCGTGACCTATTCCTCCCGCGAGCAGCCCAAGGGATTCAAGATGCTGATGTTTTCTGATCTCAGCTTCCATAGTTACAGTGTGAGTAATGTCGCGGCAGATAGCACCAAGTTGGAATCCTTTAGAAGTACGGATAGGTGTGACAATCTGCTCCATCTGTCTAATGGTGCCATCAGAATGAATTATTGGAGTAACTGATGGGAGGCCGAAGAATGGGGCGGCGCCTGATTTTAATGCATTTTGAACCATTTCAGACGCTAATTTGCGGTTTTCTTCATTTTTAGATTCAGGCATTGCTACATCAAACATGACGTCAGTAAAAGATTTGCCAAGGACATAATTTTTTGGAAGACCGGTAATCAGTTCCTGACCCTGATTCCACTCTGCAATCTTACCATTTTCGTCAAGCAGAACAAAACCTTCTGTTGCCTGTTCAATCATGCTGCGGTATTTTTCTTCGCTTTCCCGTAATTTTGTTTCAGCTGATATCCGTTCCGTAATATCGCGAATGAAACTCTGATATGTGCCGTCAGGCATTTTTTTCGAGTTCATTTCAATAGCAATTGTAGTTCCGTCTTTTCTTAAAATATCACGGACACTTGTGATTGAATGGCCTTGCTGAAGTAGATCAAATCTCAAGGGAGCAGCTTTGAGAGTACTTTCCGGAAAGAGATCTGAAATATGTTTGCCTAGGATCTCCGCATTGGTGTAGCCGGTAAGCTCTTCTGCTTTGGAATTGGCATCGATAATATTACCTTTGGGATCGCCAATTAAAATACAGTCAACAGCAAGCTCAATTGTAGATTTAAACCGCTGTTGTGATAATTCCAGATCTTTTGTCTTTTTTTCAAGGTCGGCACGATCTTTGTAAGAATTAAGAAGAAGTCTTCTCATTCTGCCGGCCAAAATTCCCGATGCTAATGATGTGACTGTCAGAATTATTGTTGCGTCTATAGCGTGGCGTAAAGGTGTTTTAAGAGATGGGTGAGTTAGTAAGATCACTTTTCCGGAAGTAAGAACGAGAACGTTGAATGTGATAAGAGTAATTATTGCAAATAAAATGAACTGTTTGCGGCCGAAAACCATCGAGGAGACGACAATTAGAGCGGGAAATGTCAATGAAGCGATGTTCAATATTCCCATTGGCGAAAATGAGATTAATGCTGCCATGCAGAGAAGCATGCTGTACAAAAGCAGTATGGATGCCGTCTGGATTCTTCCCTTTTTAAGAAGCAGGAAAGTAAGTAAGACGAAAAGAAATTCAGTAGATACAAAAAGTGATGAATTAAATGAGCCGTAGATTAAGTTGTGAATTATTGGTATTGGAAGCAGAACCATAAGGGAGAGGCACATGACGCGTACAAAGGGTTCTGTAACGATTGCTGGAAAACTTGCAATCAACATCGACTCGGTTTTATTAAGTCTTCTCTCTTTTGAGGTCTCCATGTAGGCAAAATATATCAGACCGGGAGCCTTTGTCCATTGTTTCAGATTTTATTTTACTGTATATTTGACAAGAGGTTAATCTGAACTTGGAACCGGAGATATATGAAGATATTATTGCTGCTTATGATTGTTTCACTGTCGCTTGCGGCTGAAGGTTTAAAAGAGAAAAAAACAGCCCCAGTCTACTATCTGCCTTTGGCGGACAGTATTCCTTTTTATAAAAAAATCCCTGTAAACCCGCAAAAAAAACCTGACCTCTTTATCCGTATTTTTGATACCCTCCAGTTTCTTGACTCGACAAATGGCTGGTGCAAGGTAAGAACCAAAACATCACAAGTCGGATATGTCAAAAGTATGTTTTTATTATCGTTAAGAGATTTGCAGATATTCGCTATGACGGATCGAATGGAATTCGCCAGGGCACCAAAAACAGATCCAGAAGAAGAGATTTTAAAGCAAAAGATTTATGAGCGTGCAAGAAAAGTAGAAAAGCTAAAGAACGACGATAGAAGTATTTCTGGATTAGATGATGTGTTAGGTAATATTGCAGGGATTAGTCGGGCAGGCGCTCATAGTCCAAGGGTACTGGATATGTATTCTGCAAAGGAATTCAAGCCACCAGTTCAGGAAAATAAAGCTCCTGTTGAAGTTCAGTCTGAAAAGGTTGAAGTTGAAGCTGAGAAAGTTGAGATTCAGCCGGAAAAAGTTGACGCTGAACCTGTCTCAACAATAATTCGCAATATTGTTACACTAAAAGCGGCATCCCACGATGACAATGCAGAGTTTCCATTTTATCAGGAGTTCTGCACTAATAACAGTGCTAAGAAAGTAAAAAATGTCTATCCGTGGAGCCCGATAGATAGGAAAATTATCCGAGTTCTGGATGCTGAAAACCAGCCAGCAGCAGGTATCTCAATAAAGTATCTTGACATATCGGGTGATGTTCTTTTTACAACAGAAACTCCTTCAAGCGGGGAATTAAACATCTTTCCTGATTTTGATAAATTATTTACAAAAACGGTTCAACTTGAAGTCGGCGGTGTGGTTAACATGGCGCCGGAAATAAACAGAAATGATGGGACTATTACAGCAGTTTTGCCATTTGCTTCAGTAACACCAAGGCAGATCTGTGTTCAGCTTTCATTCGTGATGGATGCCACAGGTAGTATGAATGATGAAATTGCACAGCTCCAAAATGTCATCTACACAGTAAATGAAAGGTTACGCTCTTTTCCCGGTAATCCTGCTGTTGAACTCTCCTTAGCTGCATACCGCGATAAGACTGACAGAGTGTCTCTGGTGGGACATCCCTTTACCGGAAGCGTTGACACATTCCAGACCTGGATAAACGACCTTGATGCATACGGCGGCGGAGACAAGCCGGAAGATGTTGAGGGGGGGCTTTCATATGCACTGGACAGTATTACATGGAAGAGCGGTTCTGTCAAGGTTATGTTCATGGTCGGCGATGCAGCTCCACACACAAAGAAAGCGCGCAGCGATAATTATCTGGAACTTGCCCGGTCAGCTAGAAACAGGGGCATTAAGATTTTCCCGATCGGTGCTTCAGGCCTCGATCTTCCTGGTGAAGTTGCCTTCAGACAGATTGCGCTTAGATCGGGGGGGGAGTTCATCTTTTTGCATTACGGAGAAGAGGGGGAGAGCGAAGGAGCTGCATCAAAAAAAGATATTGGCAAGGTTAGTCACCACACCGGTGAAAATTATGAGGCAAGAACTCTTGACGAAATCATTGTTGATGTTGTGAAGCGAGAATTAGCGTACAGGAATAAAGAGGTTGCATCAAAAGCGCTTGTTGCACAGCCAAGATATGATACAGAGTTGTTGAATAAAAGATTGATGAGTCTATTGCAGCTGGTTCTTAAGAAAGAAATTCCGTTATCAGGCAAGGCGATTACCCTGACACCATTCGTAGCTTCAGATTCGACTTTGAACGAAGTAGGGCAGTATCTGTGGGAGAGTGCTTTGATAGAGGCAGGAAAGCTGGTTCCAGTTAATCTGGTAGAGCGCGCGCGTTTGGAAGCGATCATTCAGGAACATGCTTTGATTCAAAGCGGAGTTATAGATCCTGCGTATGAGGATAAGATCGGTAAGTTGACAGGTTCAGATTATGTAATGTTCACTAAATTATCTTATATAGGGCTGAGACCTGTCTGTCATGCGCGGCTTGTAGATTGCGCAACCGGCACAATTGTAAGTGCAGCCCGTGTACCGTTGTGATAATATTTTGGGGAGTAAAATGAGCGGTTTCCGGTTATTATGTTACAGCAGCCTTTTTGTTTTGTTCATCTTTTCCTTAACTTGTGCTTCGGGGAAGCGGGATACTCTTTTTGTAAAAGGGACAGATGGAAAAGAAAGAGCTGTTGGCGTTTATCTTCCTAAAAACTACAGCAAGAAGAAAAGCTATCCATTGCTGGTTTGGATGCATGGCGGCGTCAACGGCACTAAAGAGAATCGCGGAACTGAAGTGGTGTCATACTTCATTAAAGAAGCCGATTCGCTCGGGATAATCTGTGCCGCTCTTTCCGGCGATCGCAGCGCAACCTGGTTTGACCGTGTGGGAACATCCAATATCCGTAAGAGCATAGACCTTATCAAAAAGAAGTATTCCATAGATATAAATAGAATTATTCTGGGCGGAGTCTCAGATGGCGGAACGGGCTGTTATATTGCGTCGCAGCTCTTCCCAGGTGAATTCGCCTCCTTTCTTGTTTTGTCAGGATCAACGGAACTTCCTGCGCAGATTGGTATGCATATAACCTCCGCAGCCATGAAAGGAACACCGTGGCTAATCGCTCACGGCGGTAAGGATCATTTATACAGCGGTGAAGATTTGAAGAATTGGGTTGGAAGAAAAAAGCGTGAGGGTGTAAAGATAAGTTTTCATTATTTCCCCGACGCTCCCCATGGTCTTGACTATATGCCTATGCTGCACGATTCGCTGTGGAATTTCGTGATGAGGAGTAGGAGATAGCGGGGCTTCGAGTCGCTACGGCTGAACACAGCCGTAGCCCTCAGCCACCGCTGGAGAAGTCAAAACAACAACTGAATGCCTTTGCCTTTTGCGGTGGCTGAGGCTTCGGCTAATTTTAGCCGAAGATACTCGAAGCCCCGCAATTATCTCACATAAGCAATCTTTAAAAGATTTGTGCTTCCTGTATGAAATGCAGTACCGGCTAGTACAATAACACCGTCGCCACTCTTAACTGCACCAATAGCAACGGCTCTCTTTATTCCTTCATCGATTAGCTTGTCGGTGTTGGGAATATATTTTTGAACGGTGGCTCTGATTCCCCAGTAGATTGATAGATTGCGCACAACGGCAGGATCTGGTGAAAGTGCTATCAGATCGATGTCGCGCCTTCTTCTAGAAAGGCGTTTTGCAGTGTTGCCGCTTCTGGAATGAACAATAATCGCTTTGCCACAAATCTCCTCGCATGCATAAAGCGCAGCACCAGTTAGTGCCAGTTCAGGGGTGTCATCATTTTCGTCAGTTAGATATGCTTCGTGATGATGAAGACCGCCTGATTCTGCAGCACGGATAATTTTATCCATCATTGCTACACACTCAAGAGGATATTGACCGCTTGCAGTTTCGGCTGAAAGCATAACGGCATCAGTTCCGTCAAATACTGCATTGGCAACATCAGAAGCCTCCGCCCTTGTAGGGAAAGGGTTCTGAGTCATCGACTCCAGCATCTGTGTTGCAGTAATAACAGGTTTCCCTGCGTCAATTGCGATTCTAATGAGTTTCTTCTGTATGGCAGGCACCGCCTCAGGAGATAGTTCTACCCCGAGATCGCCTCTTGCAACCATTATTGCGTCTGTTTCTGATACTATCTCTTCAAGGTTGCATATAGCTTCCGGTTTCTCAATCTTAGCAACAACCGGTGTATTCTTACCAGCTGCCTTAACTATCTTCTTTACCCTTCTAATGTCTTCCGGTGTACGTACAAAAGAGAGAGCCACAAAATCGAACCCGTGAGCAAGGCCGAACTTCAAATCATCAAGATCTTTTGGTGTTAACGATGGAGCTGAAACTTTTGTGCCTGGAAGATTGATTCCTTTGTGGTCGGAAAGCTTTCCGCCAACAATGACCTTTGTTATTACATCGCTCCCTTTGACTTTCTCAACTTGCAACCGTAATAAACCATCGTTTAGATAGATCAGTTCGCCGGGTTTTACATCTTTTGGTAATCCAAGGTATGTCGTTGAAACTTCGCTATCGTTGCCCTTAATCGGTCTCGTTGTAATTGTGAAAGTAGCTCCCTTACGCAGTATGGTGAACCCGCTGTCGAAAGAGCCGCACCGTATTTTGGGTCCCTGCAAATCCTGGATAACAGCAACCGGCATTGCAAGTTTATCAGAAAGCTTTCTGACATTTTTTAACCTTCTCAAGTGGTCTTCGTGTGTACCATGCGAGAAATTAAAGCGGAAAACATTTACCCCGGACTTGATCAGCTTTTCAATCATTACCGGATTTTCAGAGGCCGGGCCTATAGTTGCAATGATTTTAGTTCTGCGCATGGTTTTATCTCTCCAATAAAAAGGTGTGTAAACTCAAAGATAGACAAGGGAGAAAGGATGGGGCAAATCTTTTATCTCCTCCTTGAAGGAGTGCTGGCTTCGAGAGACTTAGTCAGCGGTGGTGTGAATCTATATTAACGGGATTAGTAGGAATTGTAGGATTTTTTTCACGTGTTCGAGAGTATTTTTGCTCAAAACCATATTAATTAGTTATCTTCCTTGTTCTGCGTTTTATCGATTGTTAGGGGATAGTTTGAGCTTTGAGGATGATAATGCGCAGGTGTTTAATACATATATAAACAAAACATTTTAACAAACAAAAAGGATAGGAAAATGAAAGCAATTCTCACAGTCCTGGCTCTTGTTGCGGTGATTGCTCCGCCAGCCATGGGAAGCGAAGCAACGCTCGTTCTCCCGAATCTGTCAGACACCAATCTAGGCTCATTTTTGGGCATGAGCGGTCACAGTCTTCTCATGTACGGACTTCTTGTGTGCGGACTCGGACTCCTCTTCGGCATGGTTGTATTTAACCAGCTCAAGAAACTCCCTGTTCACAAGTCCATGCTTGAGATGTCAGAACTCATTTATGAGACATGTAAGACATACCTCGTAACTCAGGGTAAGTTCCTGCTTATTCTTGAACTTTTCATCGGTGCAGTTGTGTTTGCCTACTTCAGATTTATTGAAGGCTTCACAATGGATAGAGTTGCTATTATCCTTCTTTTCAGTCTTATCGGTATCGGCGGCAGCTTCACAGTTGCATGGTTCGGTATCCGTATTAACACTTTCGCAAACAGCCGTACAGCATTTGCTTCTCTTCGCGGTAAAGGGTACAACTGCTACGGAATTCCTCTTAAAGCTGGTATGTCAATCGGAACGCTCCTGATCTCTATCGAGCTTCTTATCATGCTTGCAATTATCCTGTTTCTGCCATCTGACCTTGCAGGTCCCTGCTTCATCGGTTTCGCTATTGGCGAATCCCTTGGTGCTTCTGCTCTTCGTATAGCTGGCGGTATCTTTACAAAGATTGCAGATATCGGTTCCGACCTTATGAAGATTGTCTTCAAAATCAAAGAAGATGATGCTCGTAACCCAGGTGTTATTGCAGACTGCACAGGCGACAACGCCGGTGACTCTGTTGGCCCAACAGCAGACGGCTTCGAAACATATGGTGTAACTGGTGTTGCACTTATCACCTTTATTATGATTGCTCTTAAAGCTTCTCCAGAACTTCAGGTTGCACTCCTTGTCTGGATTTTCGCGATGCGCGTCATGATGATTCTTACATCTGTAGGTTCATACTTCATAAATGACCTCCTCATTGCTAAACCAAAGTTCGGCAATGCAGTGAAGTTCAATTATGAAATTCCGCTCACAACACTTGTTTTCATTACATCGATTGTTTCAATCATTGTAACATTCATAGTGTCAAAAGCACTTATTCCAAGCCTAAATGGCGACACTACGCTATGGTGGAAACTATCAGCTATCATCTCCTGCGGTACAGCTGCCGGTGCTCTGATTCCTGAAATGGTTAAGGTCTTTACCTCTACAAACTCAAAGCATGTCCGTGAAGTTGTTGCCTCATCTAAAGAGGGTGGCCCTTCTCTGAATATCCTTTCCGGCCTTGTTGCAGGTAACTTCTCTGCATACTGGATGGGTCTTGTAATCGTCGGCCTTATGGCAATTGCATACTGGATTTCCACAATGGGCGTTGGTGCTGTTATGAGTAACGATCCTCACATAGCTACAACACTCGGTGCAGTTTTTGCCTTCGGTCTTGTTGCTTTTGGTTTCCTTGGAATGGGGCCTGTTACAATCGCTGTTGACTCATACGGCCCTGTTACAGATAATGCTCAGTCCATTTATGAACTTTCCATGATTGAGACAATCCCTAATATTAAGCAGGATCTCAAGAAGGATTTCAATGTCGACGCAAACTTTGAAATTGCAAAAGAACTCCTTGAAGAGAACGACGGCGCAGGTAACACCTTTAAAGCGACTGCCAAACCGGTTCTTATCGGAACAGCTGTTGTAGGTGCCACAACCATGATTTTCTCTATCATCATGGAACTTACCGGCAGTCTTACAAATCAGACTGAAGTTCTTAAGCTCTCTCTTACTTATGCACCATTCCTTCTCGGACTTATCTCCGGCGGCGCGGTAATTTACTGGTTCACCGGTGCGTCAATCCAGGCGGTTGTTGCCGGTTCATACAAAGCTGTTGAATTCATCAAGAAGAATATCAAGCTTGAAGGTGTTGAAAAAGCATCTGTTGAAGATTCCAAGAAGGTTGTGGAAATATGCACAATCTATGCTCAGAAAGGTATGTGGAATATCTTTTTGGCAGTGTTCTTCGGTACACTCGGCTTTGCTTGTATTGAACCTTATTTCTTCATCGGCTACCTCATTTCAATCGCTCTCTTTGGTCTGTATCAGGCTATCTTTATGGCTAACGCCGGCGGTGCCTGGGATAATGCCAAGAAGATCGTTGAAACAGAACTTCGCGCAAAGAATACACCTCTCCATGAGGCAAGTATTGTCGGCGATACAGTCGGCGACCCATTCAAGGATACATCTTCAGTTGCTATGAACCCTATCATTAAGTTCACAACACTGTTTGGTCTTCTTGCAGTGTCAATGGCAGTAGGTATGAGACATGGCGGCCAGGAAACTCTTGCAACAGTTCTTGCGGTTGTTTTCTGCATCGTATCTATGGTTTTCGTATGGCGCTCTTTCTACACCATGCGCATTCCTAAAGATGCAAAGTAATTAGTAAGTCATAAACTGGCTTAGAAATAATGCCGGAGGTGCTGTAATAAGCATCTCCGGCTTTTTATTTGTATGGCAAAATGCCCAAAATCCTGTCAATTTCAAAACTTAACCGCTTAATAAGCAAGGGTTTAGCTTTTGGCATTACAATTGGATAGGTAGATATAAGACCGGTCTGTAATTGATAAATCAATCACTGTAATGAGAAAGGGGGTTTGTATGAACCGGGCAAAGCGTTCCGTCTTTAAAGTGGCTCTTCTATTCGCTCTTCTAATCTTTTGTGGTGTATTCTTTTTTATGGCCCAATTTACTGAGGAAGGTTGTAAAGTACAGGATTACTGTGTGGAAGTTGCATCGGCAAAAAGTGTTTCGCGAGTAGCAGCTTTAAGTTCAACGAATATAATACCAAAGTTTGAAATTAGAAACAGCAATGACTTGAACCGTGCCATGAATGATGAGTCTTACAACAGCACCGTTGATATTGACTACTGCTCAGTTTATGAAAAGCCGTTGTCAACTTTTTCCATTGATGTTGATGCAGCATCGTATAGCAATATCAGACGTTTTATTGATGATTCACGTGTACCTCCGATTGATGCTGTGCGTTCTGAAGAGATGATCAATTATTTCAGTTACGATTATCCCTCTCCGAAAGAGAGACCATTCAATGTAATAACAGAAATATCAAAATGTCCCTGGAATAAGGAACATCAGCTTGTTCTTGTTGCTTTACAGGGAAAAAAGATTGATCTCGATAAAGCGCCTCCAAGCAATATCGTTTTCCTGATAGATGTTTCAGGCTCTATGGATGATCCTCTTAAACTGCCGTTGCTGCAGAAATCTTTTGCTCTTCTTGTTGAAAAGCTTCGGCCAATTGATAGAGTGGGGATTGTTGTTTATGCTGGGGCAGCTGGAGTTGTGCTTGAGTCAACACCAGGAAGCAAAAAAAAGGTAATTCATAAAGCTATCGAGAGACTAAGTGCAGGTGGATCAACCGCCGGTGGAGAGGGCATAAAGCTGGCCTATAAAATGGCGCAGGAAAACTTCATAAAGGGCGGTAATAACAGAATTGTTCTGGCAACCGATGGTGATTTCAATGTCGGCGTTTCGAGCGATGATGAGATGGTCAAGTTGATTGAAAAGGAGCGGGAGTCGGGTGTATTTATCTCAGTACTCGGGTTTGGGATGGGTAACATCAAGGACTCAAAACTTGAACAGATTGCGGATAATGGAAATGGCCATTATGCCTACATTGACAATATTCTGGAGGCCAAGAAGGTGCTGGTCAACGAGTTCGGCGGTACCATGTTTACAATTGCAAAAGATGTAAAGATCCAGATTGAGTTCAATCCGTACAAAGTTGAGTCATATCGCCTGATTGGTTACGAAAACAGAATGCTTGCTGATAAGGATTTTGAAAATGATGCAAAAGATGCAGGTGACTTGGGTGCAGGTCATACCGTCACTGCGTTATATGAAGTTATACCGGCCAAAGTTGTTGAGAATACCTCTGAAGGCGATGAGCTGAAATACCAGAAGCATGCATATACAGATCTGGCAACAACTTCAAATGAAATAATGACAGTTAAATTGCGGTACAAGGAGCCGGATGGTAAACAAAGCAAGCTTATCACAAAAAATGTAGCATGGTCTGATGGTGATGCAGTTCCTTCTCAAAACTTCCGTTTTGCCTCTTCTGTTGCAGCGTTCAGTTTGATTTTAAGGGAATCAAAGTTTAAGGGGAGTGCAGATTTTCCAATGGTCAAAAAGCTGGCTAAAGGCGCTATCGGTGAAGATCCGGAAGGTTACAGGTATGAGTTTCTTAAGATAGTTGAGAAATGTGAACTGCTTACGAAATCGTAATATCAATAAAGGGTGTTTTTGGCGTATGGGATTTGCTGGTGGTGTAGGGATTTGCCATGTCGAACCCCTACACCACCACAGCGGAATCTAATTCGCCTTCTTCGCCGTCCTGGATTTTACAAATTCAAAAATTGCAGGAAGCAGCGAGACGAAAATTATGCCAAAGATGACAAGGGTAAAATTCTTCTTAATAAAAGGAATCCCGCCAAAGAAGTAACCGGCATAAATGAATGACGGAACCCAAAGTAGGCTTCCTATACTACTCATTAAAATAAACTTCGGATAATGCATCTTTCCGATACCGGCAACAAACGGGGCAAAAGTTCTCACAATTGGAACAAATCGGGCAATGATAACCATCTTTGGTCCATATTTCTCATAAAACTGATGAGTTCTGTTCAAATATTCAGGGTTGAAAAAGAGTGACTTAGGTTTAGAGAAAACCTTCTTGCCAAGTTTATTGCCAACCCAATAGTTTACATTGTCGCCACAAAAAGGGGCAAAAAGGAGAATAATAACCATCAGGTGGGGACTCATGGCTTCCGGGTTTGTTGCTGCTAATGCGCCTGCTGCAAACAAAAGCGAATCGCCTGGCAGAATCGGAGTGGCAACGAGGCCTGTTTCACAGAAGATTATTAGAAAAAGAATACCATAAATCCACGTCCCATAAGCTGCGGCTAATTCAGCCAAATGAACATCGATGTGAAGAATAAAGTTTATCGGAGCAGCCAAAAATTCCATGTTAATGTCCTTTGTTTCACATAAGTTTACTTGTGCTATAATCTAAAAGTAGTTAAAAACTACGTTTTTACGTGAAATTAAGCACTAATTATATTTTTTTTTGAACAAGTCTACGTAATGACCGATTCAAATAATTATATTCCAAATCTCAAAAAACCAATAAATAAGGAGAGCGAACGCGTGGATCTACAGATTCTATTCTTCCTGATTGGGTTCCCATTAATTCCGGCGCTGCTGTCTTTGATCAGCCCGAAATCGGTACGGGGACCTATTGTTGTTGTGTCCAGTCTAATCCTGGTTGCAGTCTCAATATATTTGACTGTAATCAACTTCACTTCCGGCGTGAAGATGTTCAAGGTAGATAATATTCCACATGTTGGAACTATTATGCTTGCCATTGAAGTGCTTTTGGGTATCTTCCTTATTGTACAGGGCCTACGGTACAAGAAATGGCTCATTCCTGTGCTCGTTGCAGCTCAGGTTGGTTTAATGATTTGGTTCGAGACGGGAATCGGTCACGGAATGCAGATTGCCAATGATCTCTTTATTGACAAGTTTACACTCATAATGAATGTCATTATTGGTGTTGTCGGTAGTCTTATTGCCATTTACGGCGTAGGCTACATGAAAGAGCATCACGAAGAGCACCATCCGGAAGCCAAAGATTCTCGTGGTCTTTTCTTCTTCATAATATTCGTCTTCCTTTCGGCCATGTTCGGTGTTGTTTTCTCAAACAATCTAATGTGGCTCTACTTCTTCTGGGAAATAACAACAATCTCATCCTTCCTTCTTATTGGATACAAGGGTGACGAGGTTTCCAAGAATAACGCTTTCCGTGCTCTTACCTATAACCTCCTTGGCGGTCTTGGTTTCGCACTCGGACTTGTTATAATGTTTAAGACAACAGGCATTATGGAAATGGATAAGCTCCTTGCCTGCGGTAAAGGGGTTGCCGTGCTGCCGATTGCCCTGCTTGCGTTTGCAGGTATGACAAAGTCTGCACAGATGCCTTTCTCTTCATGGCTCCTTGGAGCTATGGTTGCACCAACTCCGGTTTCTGCACTGCTTCACTCAAGTACAATGGTTAAGGCCGGTGTATATCTGATTGTGAAACTTTCACCGGTTCTTGCAGGAACATTTACCGGAACAATGGTTGCATTTGTCGGTATGTTCACCTTCCTTGCAACATCACTCCTTGCAACTTCGCAGAGTGATGCAAAGAAGATTCTTGCCTATTCAACAATCGCCAACCTCGGCCTGATTGTGGCTTGCGGCGGCGTTGGAACATTCGAAGCAGTCTGGGCCGGTATCCTTCTTATAATATTCCACGCAGTTACCAAAGCTCTTCTATTCCTTTGTGTCGGTGCTGCAGAACATGAACTTCACAGCAGAAATGTTGAGTCGATGGACGGCATTGTCAAGCATATGCCTAAAATTGCATGGATGCTTCTTATCGGCATGGCTGGCATGTTCCTTGCGCCGTTCGGTATGCTAATAAGCAAGTGGGCAGTGTTAAGAGCCTTCGTTGATTCGAACATTTTGCTTGCTGTCATCCTCGCCTTTGGAAGCGCCGCTACGCTCTTCTTCTGGGTAAAGTGGATGGGCAAACTCGTAATGGTTACATATCCGAAAGAACAGCTTGAGAAGAATCTGAAGTGTTCAGTGACTTCTGCACTTTATGTTCTTGCTATAATGACTATTGCGATTACAGCGCTTTTCCCTCTTATGTCATCTGAAATGATTGAACCATATCTTGTGTCAGTATTCGGAATGGCAACTACTCTCGGTAAAGGCAATATCATAATAATGCTCATTATGCTTGGTCTGCTCGCGATTTTTCCATTCTCGCTACCAGGCAAGAATTGCAAATGTTCAAACCGTGTTGTAGATCCATACTTAAGCGGTGCCAATACAGACGGTGGCCATAAATTCAGAAACTCTTTCTGTCAGCCGACTGAGTTCGAGGCAAAGAACTACTATCTGGAAAAGTTTTTCGGTGAAAAAGCGCTGTTTACACCATCTGTTGTAATATCAATAGCATTACTAATTACACTGTTTGTAGGAGTGATTAAATAATGGATAACATTCTTTCAATCATAATACCCGCTCTCGCTTTTATAATCGGAGCACCACTTGTCGGCGGCTTCCTCTCCGGCGCAGACCGTATCATTTCCGCCCGCATGCAGCGCCGTGTCGGACCGCCAATCTGGCAGTCTTTCTTTGACGTGTTTAAACTTCTTCAGAAGGAGACAGTTGTTGTCCGTCCTTCGCAGAATGTATTTATCGTCTTCTTTCTCGTGTTTGTGATTTTCACAGGCGTTCTCTTCTTTACAGGCGGCGATCTGCTTCTTGTGATTTTCTCGCTTGCACTTGCATCAATTTTTCTCGTGCTTGCAGGATACAAGGGAAGTTCTCCATACAGCTTTATCGGAGCTGAGCGTGAACTTCTTCAGATTATGTCCTATGAGCCGATGGTGCTGATTATGGCCATCGCCTTCTATATGGTTACAGACAGCTTTAACGTTTGTGAAATCATGAGTCATCCGGTTTCTCTTGTAACAGTACTTCCTGGAGTGTTTGCCGGCTTTCTTTTTATTCTTACAATAAAACTGCGCAAGTCTCCATTCGACCTTTCAACTTCACATCACGCACATCAGGAAATTGTAAAGGGTGTTACAACGGAATATTCAGGTCGTGCACTTGCAATGATAGAGATTGCGCACTGGTATGAGCTTGTTCTCATTCTGGGATTCATCTATCTCTTCTTTGCTCAGAATATCGTTCTTGGCGTGGTTGCGGCACTTGCAGCCTATTTCCTTGAAATACTTGTAGATAATTCCACAGCCAGATTACGCTGGCAGTGGATGCTTATCGGTGCATGGGTTGTAGCCCTGATTTTCGGCGGCGGCAACATACTTGCACTTTACCTGATGCGTTAATAAAAATTTGCATGGAGTAAAAATGTCATATTTTAAAAAATCACCATGGATAATTCACTACGATGCTACAAGCTGTAACGGCTGTGATATCGAAGTTCTTGCATGTCTCACACCTATGTACGATGTTGAGCGGTTCGGTGTAATTAATACCGGCAACCCTAAACATGCTGACATTCTGCTTATTACAGGTTCTGTGAATGAACAGACCAAAGAGGCGGTAACAAACATTTATAATCAGATGCCTAATCCTAAAGTTGTAGTTGCAGTCGGTGTATGCGCCTGCTCAGGCGGCGTGTTCCGCGAATGCTATAATGTTTACGGTGGCGTTGACAAGGTCATACCAGTCGATGTGTATGTTCCTGGCTGCGCAGTTCGCCCCGAGGCAATTATCGACGGAGTTGTCAAAGGCATCGGTGCGCTCGAAGCTAAATACACAGAGTACAAAGAATCTAAAAAGGCAGGTACAAAATCATGAATACTCAAACAATTACGGTGATTGAAGTCGCCGATCTGTTAAAGAGAGTTGAAGCTCTCAAGAATGAGGGAAACCGTTTAAGTCAGATCTGCTGCACGCGCACACAGACTTCGTTTGAACTAAGTTATTCTTTTGATAAGGATTTTGCCTATACTGTTCTTCGTATAGTACTTCCTAATAACGATATTGAAATTCCAAGTGTCAGCAGCATTTATCTTGCCGCTTTCACATACGAGAATGAGCTGCACGATCTGTTCGGCATAAAGATTAAGGGCATAGCTGTTGATTTCCAGGGAAATTTCTATAAGGTGAGAGAGAAGTTCGCATTCGCAAAACCGGCCGAGAATGCAGCTGCCAAACAGAAGGAGAATGCATAAAATGGGAAACAGAACAATCGTTCCATTTGGACCACAGCATCCGGTTCTTCCGGAACCCATTCATCTTGACCTTGTTGTTGAAGATGAAAAGGTCGTAGAAGCTATTCCGTCAATCGGTTTCATTCACAGAGGTCTTGAGAAGCTTGTAGAAAAGCGTGACTATCAGGAATATGTATTTGTTGCTGAAAGAATCTGCGGTATCTGCAGCTTCATACACGGTCTTACATACTGCCTTGCTGTCGAAGAGGTAATGAAAGTACAGGTTCCGGATCGTGCGAAATATCTCCGCATAATCTGGTCCGAGCTTTCCAGAATTCACAGCCATCTTCTCTGGCTCGGTCTTATTGCTGATGCGTTCGGTTTCGAAAATATGTTCATGCAGAGCTGGAGAATCAGAGAGAAGATTCTTGATATTATCGAAGAGACAACAGGCGGCCGCGTAATTTTCGGTTCTTCAAAAGTTGGCGGTGTGCGAAAAGATATCTCTCCTGAAACAATGCAGAGAATACTTGTCCTTCTTAACACTTACGAAAAAGAGACACGCGAACTTGGTGACAAATTCCTTGCTGATTACACAGTAAAAAATCGTTTAGTCGATGTTGGTGTTCTTACAAAGGATGCCGGATATCTTCTTGGGGCAGTAGGGCCGATGGCTCGCGCCAGCGGAATACCGCAGGACTTGCGCCAGACAGGTTACAGTTTCTATGATAAAATCAAGTTTGAACCGATTGTTTCAAATACCTGCGACAGTTGGGGCAGATGTGATGTACGTATTCGTGAAATCTATCAGTCATTTGATATGATACGCCAGGCGGCGAAATTGATGGAGGTTGGAGAAATTGCTGTTGATGTTAAGGGAAACCCTGAGGGTGAATTCTTTATGCGCACGGAACAGCCGCGCGGTGAAGTGGTTTACTATATAAAAGCCAATGGCACAAAGAATCTCGAAAGACTTCGCGTACGTACCCCGACATTTGCAAATCTTCCGCCGCTGGTAAGCATTCTTCCAGGCGTTGAGCTTGCAGATGTTCCAATTCTTGTGCTGACAATTGACCCTTGCATTAGCTGTACAGAGAGGTAATATTATGGCATCATTAACATTGATAACAAGCGCATTTTTTAATCTGTTTAAAAAACCAGCATGCTACATGTATCCCTTTAAAACGCGTGATTTTTTCCCAAATACACGCGGCACGCTGCAGATTGATATCGACAAATGTATCTACTGCGGAATCTGTGTGAAGAAGTGTCCTTCACAGGCAATCGAAGTAAAACGCGTTAAGCCTGCGAAGCCTGATGAACCTGCTCCAACAGAAAAGAGCACATGGACACTAACCAGGAACCGTTGTGTAACATGTTCAAGCTGTATAGAAAACTGCCCTAAAAAGTGTCTCTATTTTGATCCAAAGACATACAACGCTTCGTCAACGTCAAAGATCGGTCCAGAGGTGCATCAGAATGCATGAGCATCATCAGGTAGCCCATCTAATTGAACATATTAAAGAAGATGCTGCAAAGCTTGGACTGAATAAGGTTTCGAGTTTTACAGTTGTGATGGGCGACCTGCTTGGTTTCGACGAAGAATCGTGCAGAATGTATTTTGACTCGCTGGGAGAGGGGACACTTATTGACGGAGCGAAAATCAATTTCGTTCATGTCCCCGGAACTCTGCTCTGCCGTAAATGCAATAAGGGCTTTCCAAAAGTAAAAAGCAATTTAAACTGCCCCGATTGCGGTGAACAGGGAATCCCAACCGATATCGGTAAAGAGTTTAAAGCGATAGATCTGGCCTAAATAATATGTGTTACGCCATTCCCGGCAAGGTTATCAGTATCGACGGCAAAACCGTTACTGTCGGGTATTTCGGCGAGACAAAAAACGCAATCAACGAGATGCATGACCTTAAACCCGGCGACTATGTTTACGCACAGGGCGGTTATGCTATTCAGAAAGTTCCCGAAAAAGAGGCTCTTGATATTCTGGATACATGGGCTGAGATGTTTCAGGACTTACGTGAAACAGATGTCATGCTTTCCAAGGTTTCAAAAGATGACCAGTCTTCAGATAAGCTGCTCAATAAAATTCTTGATAGAGTAACAAATGAGGTTTCGCCTAGCGATGAAGATCTTAAATATCTCCTCGCACTGAATGACGAAAAGAGTAAACAGCTCCTATATAAGACTGCCAACTTCCTCAGACAGAAGCATCAGCAGAACTCCTGCTGCGTACATGGAATTAT
>JAEUSG010000491.1 GCA_016788315.1 Fibrobacterota bacterium
TTTTTGACATCCGGCAGCGTAGCCTTTTCAGTACTGTATGCTATGCTGTTGTCATTACTTTTACGGGTTACTAATGCGAAGGCTTTCCCGGGTGCAATAAAGAAAGATGTATCATTTCTGCTGTATTCTAGCCACTTGTTATCCTTCACTGTGTATAACCGAACGAGAGTTCTGTCGTAATTATTTTTCAAATTACCCTGAAAGGCATTTAGAAGATCAGTCTTTGACTCCGGAACAGCATTTATGTTTACAACTGTCCAGTTGTTATTTAGTGAATTAAACCGCCCAGTTACAGAATCTACGGCAACAGGATAGCTATGGAAGAAATATTTCTTAATACCGTCGCTAACCCATGCGGAGTAATAAAGTCCGCATTTAGTCCAGAATGCTTTTTTGGCACGAAGCGAAGAAGTAAAGTCGAACTCACAATTAATGGCAGTATCATTTACAAGCGAAGGTTGTCCCCGTTTGCCGGAAACAAGTGCAGTAGTAACTGTATCCCATAAAATTACAGGTGCTGAATCTGTTCTTTCAGGTTTAAATGTGAATATGCGGAAACCTGCTCTCATTCTGATTGTGTTATCCTTCGCCTTGAAAACAATTTTTGCACTATCTGATTTTGTTAATATTATTCCGCTTGTCGTGCTGTCAACAACAGGCTTAATAATGTCTTTTGTAACTATAAGGACAAAAGTATCAGTCTGTGCAGGGGCAGAATTTACCTGTGAGTACCAGATCGAGCCCGGTGAATATTTTCTAAGCCAAACCATACCTGTTGAAGTATCATATTCTCCGCCAAGAGCCTGAATAGTGCCGTCAGAGTATAGTCTGTATACCTTAGCTCCTGTGTCTTGTGTTAAAGTTGTTTTAAAACCGATATCAATGCCATTTTTGTAATAATTTGTCGGCGTAGTAAGGTTGGTCATTTCAGAAAGGAAGAAATAACGTTCAGGCTGCGCATTTACAAATCCTTTCGAAGCAAGAGCAGAAGAATCATTGGGTAAGGACTGCAGACCTACGGTAAGATAACCGTTATTGTATGCAGTGACAAGTATGGCGTCCTGCGGAACGCCAAGAACAACACCTCCATTATCAAGCTTTGTTGTCGTATTATTGATAGAATAAAGATCCCGGAAGGGGAGTCTGACACTTTCAAAGTCATTCCAGAGGGTATCTCTGATATTACCGTACCTGTCTGTAAGGCGCAGGAAGACACCATTTATGCCCACACTGTCAATTTTTATAGTATCTCCAGCGGTTATTTGAGTGAACGTATCAACTATAAAGGACTGATTAAGACCCCAAATTACCGATTCAATCTGATCGCCGGATGAAGGTATCAGTCGTACCTGAAGCTCACGTGTTGCTCTGGTATATTGAATAGAAAGTTCTGAATTTGTCGGGCCTTTGTTGTCAATTCTAAGCGAACATAAATATGAAGTATCAGGTGTTGATTTTAAAATAGGTCTCATATCAGATATGTCTATCTTAAAATAAAGTCGTGAAGTGTCTTTCCCCGACAGAAGATTCCACTCTGTCTGATCTAGTCTGTTCAAATGAATATAAACACTGCACCTTCTATTTACAGGTATTGTATCAAGATTAAGATTAATCTGTGTTGTATCGTAGGCAGTTCTAAGGACAACTCTGTTAGGAAGCCTATTTACACCATACGACACAAGTCCGAGCCTGATCTCATTTTCTGTAGTATCTCGCGGAATGAATGAGAGTCTTACAAGGGTATCTTTAACCTGTACAAGTTCAACACTGTCTAGTCGCGGTGGATCAATAATGTATCTGTAAGGGCCTTTCACCAGTGCCGGTCCTGCATATCCTAACGCTCTGTCAATAGTAGGCCACATGGTAAGATAGTATGGTGATTGATCCCAGTTAAATCGGTTTTCGGCGAATCTTAACGAGTCAATACTGTTAGTGCGTATCAGTCTGTCTCCAATTTCATCAACTAATGGAAAACTACCTGTGTAAGCGCTGTCTCTCTGTAATACATATGTAACAAGACGGATATTTGTATCAGCCATCCATAGTCTACGTCCGGTAGCGGTTACGTTTTTTGACCAATCAAGTATGTAGTTTGCATCGTCGCGCAAAGAGAGCGTTACATTTGAATCAGGAATTGAGGGTATACTTAAAGTAAGCTGTGTCCATGATAAAGAGTCAGTTAGTGCCTGGTTATTTACAGTATCGGAAGTCGATACAGCAAATGTATATGTCCTGCCGGGTATAAGATTAGACAAAGTCAAACTGTCAACTGCGCTGAATGATGTCAATTTGTATAACGGATTCAAATAGGGTTTTGAATTTGCAGGATTTAGAAAGGTATCCGGACCTGCATTTGTTATACCGTATATTAGCGAGAGCCTGTTGTTCTCGCTTGCATTAGCAGCTGCCAGGGTAAGAGAGTCTATTGTCCAGTACAATCTAACATTTCTGGAATCCAGTTTTTTCCCGGTTAAAGCAAATGGCAGACGTGGAGGAGCAATCACATCAATTCCTGATGGTGTTGTAATTGTATCACACACCACTGCTCTTGACCATACTCCATCTGAATTACGGACGAATGCTGCAACAATATATCTTACGCTGTTAAGCAATGTATCAGGAATAACATCAGTAACAGGATTATATGCGATTACTGACGGTGTATAAACAGAATAAGCAGGAGCATTCCATGAAGAAGGAGTATCAGCAGGTGTTCTTATAAGGAACCGAACGGCTGTCGGAAGCGTTCCGCTGGAAATGTGCCACTGAACCCTGAGCTTTACAGGCAGACCTCCTCCGCCCTGTGTTGTCAATCTGTCAAAAACAACTCTGTTTTCAGGATAGAAGAGCGTTCTGATTGATGCAGTTGCTGTTGACGCTGAACCACTTATTCTGTTAGGATATGTGCCTGAAAGCTGATTTATTACAAATGCAGTAAAGCGTACATCAGTATTTAATGGAAATCCTCCAATTATTGTGCTGTCAAACAGTGATGGTGTAAGATTGAATATTCCGGCAAGGAAGCCGTCTGATGTTGAAAGGGGATAAGTTCCATCTGTTTTGTAGCGAACCATTATCTGAGTCAACTGCACTTGAATTCCATTATTGAGATCGGTGTATTGAATTGCAGGTAGTTTCCAGCGAACCTTCAGTGATTCCGGGATTGTAGTGTGAGCTACAGAAAGCGTACAAAGGTTTGGAGGTGGAGAAATTGTCGACGAATCAAAAGGTACATTAATGATGAATAAGCTTTTGTTTGTTCTTATACGTCCACGGTTATCAATAGTATTTATCGGAGCGCATGCAACATAATAGCGGGTATTATGTGTCAAGATTGGAAATGAACGTGGTGTAGCAGAACCGGAATCCATAAGGATATTCGGTGAAGCTGTATCGACATATGCTTGAGTAAATGAGTCTGTTCGCAGCCAGATACCAAGCTTAGGAACAGTATCTCTAAAACTTAAGGGGATCCTGTTGAAGAAAGGAGGATTCCATGAAACGCGCAAATCTGTAAATCCGTTTCTAGTAAGGAGCCATGTTGTATCATTTACAGGCCGTACTGTGTCCATATCAGTGTAATTAAAGGCCTGTTTAATGTGCAATGTATCCCAGTTGTATGCTGAATCACGAATGGCCATTGTAAGATAATAGGGCAATCCGTGTCCGAGTTTGATGCTTCCAGGCCGCAAAGGATATACGAGCTCATCTTTTATAGAGTCACCGACATATGCTGATAATGGAAAATCAAAATAGCCCACACCTGGCGGTGGAACTTTTACATTATTATTATACGCAGCAGGTGACCAGCAGACCCTGACAACAGCATTAGAACGATCTGCTGATGAGAGGGAGTTTAAACCTTCAATAGTGACTGCAAGCTGTGTAAGAGGTGAGAATGGTGAAGGATCGGCTCTGAATCGCAGGAATGAACCATTTGGAGCAATGGAATCAAGCGACTGCGGAGTGACAAATGTACAGCCGTTCTGTGGTAAGGTTATTCTGGAAATCCATCTTCTGTCATTCATTACTGCTATTGTAACATAATAGCGGGTAAGTTGTGTTAATCCGCTGACATCAACTCTTGCAGAATTGCCGGTTGAATCAAAAAGGTTGAAATATCTGACATTTACAGAATCATACCCATCAGTATTGTAGCCCGCAGTTGACACCAGAAGCTTAATCCAGCTTTTATCAATATTTGCAGCTAAAGAGTGCAAATTTGAAATTGTAATTCTGGCAAAACTGCTTAATGGGGCGAAACCGGTCAATGTCAATGGATTAAGAGGTGCAGAACCTGTTTTAAATCTGTATACATTAGCAAAGTTTGAATAGTTAGTGTTTGTGTCTTTGGGGGCAATAGCGCAGAAATAGTATGAACCTGTGTCAAGTCCAGCAAGTGAAAGATTTGTTATTCTTCCAAGATTAATATCGTCAACTGAGACAACACTTCTTGGCGGAAGAACTCTAAACTGAGATGCCAATGTTCCGGAATCAACTGAGCCACCAACTTTATATACCCAGAGATACATTGAGTCAACATCTGTTCCATTTAAATATAGAGCACTCTGAGGAACAACAATCATTGAAGTAAGTGTTGTATCACTTAGGCTAAGCGTAAGAAGGTTGGCAGGTTCATCTGAATCGTAATTAATAGTGTCCGTTGCAGCATCAGTAGTAGGAGCTGCCCATGTTCTGTTCTCTTCAAAAATAGATGGGACTACAGAAAAACAATATCTTTGAGATATATTGTCAGGCAGCGTTATGTAGACTGTGTCTCCCAGTAAAGCGCGGGCAACAACAGTGTCTGCAGCAATAAGAGCCTGTGCATCGGGTACATACCTAACCGGATTTATCTTGTACCAAAACCTTAGAGAGTCTACTTTGGGACCTAAAAGGGTAGCATTATTTACAGCAACAGCAACCAGTCTGTTGTTGTTGGCTCGCTTGACAACATTTATAGACAATGGATTTTTAATTTTTGTCCTGACAGAATCAAAATTTACAGATGTACACCAGTTATCTGCTGAATCTTTTACAGCAACAGCAATGTAATATTTAGTACCTTCAGCAAGTCCTGACAAATTTAAAGTATCTGCAAGCAGCGCTTCTACTTTTGTCAGAGTGCGAGCAGGCAGGGCTGTTTTATATGTTGAGGAAATTGCCGATGCGTTAGTACCATAATAGATTAATACGTTTTTAACGTCACTGTTCTCAGGAAGAAGAAGATTTGCCGTATTTAACTTGTAGCGAATAGAATCAGCAGAAGAATCGGTTACAGCAATAGCAATATTTGAAGGTTCTGCATAATCTGCAGTAAGAAATGAAGTATCATTAGCACTTGCAATATCACCATAAAGAACTGCGCCAGGCTTTGGAGCCCGCTCATTAATTGCAAAATAATATGTACGCTGACTCTG
>JAEUSG010000500.1 GCA_016788315.1 Fibrobacterota bacterium
AAGCCTGGGCGTTACAGCGGATATAAAAATGGCCGCCGGGATTAGAAATAAAAGTAATGCTGCAGTGAAAACTGCTGCCTGTCGGTATCGCGCTGTTCTAATCAGCAGCGCTAATCCAAAAATTGGCAGAATTATTGTGGAAATGTTTGTTAATACAGCCAGTGTAGAAAAAAGAGCGGCTAATGCCAAAGAAACGGCTCCCTTTCCGTTCTCGAATGCCCGCAGAAAGAGTAGGGACGCCGCTAATGTATAAAACAGAAGCAGCGGAGCCGAGGAGGCGGTATAGGTGAATTCAAAAAATAGAGGGTTAACTGCCAGCAGCACTATGGATATCAAAGCTGTTGGAGAACCTGCCAGCCTCTTCAGGAAGAAGAAGAATAGTAGCAGCGCAGCAGTGCCGGATAATACGTTGATGAACAGTGCCCCTTTAAGTATATCCCCTCCAAAAAGGGTGTTATATGCGGCCAGAATGACAGGATATAGGGGCCCCGCTATTCCAAGACGTGCTCCGGACAGATCGCCATGCTGGAAGGCTTTTACGAGGGGTACTATCTGGGTAAGGAAGTTCTCCTCAAAACCGTAGTTGCCGAAGCTGTGGTACATGTAGGAGAGGTTGTTGGTGAAATAGAAGAAAATGAGAGCGGTGCCTATTGGTATGTAAAAAAGCAGCTCCTTGGCAAGAGCCGTTTCTTGGCCAATCTCGTTTACGTTCTCCTGCATTTCTGAAAGCCATTTTTTGAGGGCTTTGAAGAGGGTGTGGTTTTTAAAGTTGTCCTTTTTATTCTTCATTATAGAAATATGCTTCGTAATGGGTAGTATTTGCAATCTTACCAATTTAAAAAATTTTATAAGTTGAGAGAATACTATAAAATCATTTTTTGGTGAAAATTGAATTTTTACGCATAGTATTAGTATCTTAAAAGGTATTCTGTTACTTCTGTGATTCAAATAAGAACGGTATATTGAAAAATGTTAGCAAATGCTAATGAAAAGTTGTGTAAAGAAGTGGAGTTGGATTTGATGCAATGGATTTTAGTATTGTTAGAAAACAAGAAGAAGATATTAATTCATTTTATATGTGTTGCCTTTCTTGCCGTGATTGTATCGATGCTATTACCAAAATCGTATAAAGCGACTACTGTTTTCCTTCCTCCTGAAATTGGCGGAGGAGGCTCGATTATCGCATCTTTGATGCAGAAAATGCCAGTAAATATTTTGGGTTCTAACAATATATCCAAAAGACAAATCATGACTATACTTGAAAGTAGGGAGTTACGGGAAGAAGTGATAAGAAAATTTGATCTAGTAGGTGTTTATAAGACTAGAAATAAAAGAGACAGTCTTGATCTTGCTTTGAAAAAAATGAAAGACAACGTCATGGTTGAAGCATTTGAGGATGGAGGCTTAGGCTTCTCTGATGTCATTGCTTACAAGATTGATGTCATAGATAAGAATCCCGAACGGTGTAGTGACATGGCAAACTACTTTGTTGATTTAGTAGATGAAAAAGTTAAGCTATTGAATTCACAGGGACCTAGCTCTGAGAAAGCGTTTATTGAAGAGCAGATAAAAAATACGAAACAAAGACTTGATTCATCGCGAATAGCTTTAAAAGTATTTCAACAAACAAATAAAATATTTGATGTTCCAGAACAGATAAAATACGCTGTTCAAGCTACGGCATCCTTAAGGTCGGAAATTACAAGTTTAGAAATGCAACGTGCATATTTGTTGGCTCAGGTTAAGAATGATCCTTCGGTCGAGTATTTAGAAGATCGAATAAAAATAATTAGAGACAAAATAAGCACAATTGAAACTAGTACAAAGCCAGATCTCTTTCTTGGTCTTAATAATTCAATTGATTTGGGAAATAGGTACGCAGATCTTTACGCCGAAGTTGAGACTCAGTCTGGATTGTTAATGTTATTACTCCAACAATTTGAACAGGCAAAAATTCAAGAAGCAAATGATGTTAAGAGTATACGTATCATTGACCGAGCTCGAATACCACAAAAAAAACATAAGCCAAAGCGAGCGTTTTATGTTTTAGGGATAACATTTTTTTATATGGTATTACTTACAGTTAATATTTTGCTTAGGCACAAATTTAGTCTAATTTACGCACACGATCCAGATGCTTTGCGTGGTGTGAGACAAATTAAGTCAGCCATATTTAAATGGTAGATGCCCTTTATTTTTTTTTATGTCGTTGGTTTTCATTAAAAAAAATAGCCTTTCTGTTTTTCTTAATTGCACCGTTTTTAAATTTTTCAATTTATCCATTTCATAATCAAATAAAAACAATTATTGGGCATGTTTTTTTTATAGTTTTGTTTGGTGGTTTGATTGTTTCAAAGATTATTAATCTGGATTTCAGATTTAAGGTTAATCAAGCCTTTATCCTTTTCAATGTTCTGATTATTTCGTTACCTGTTTCTATCCTTCTTGCCCCCGTTCCACATATATATTCATCGCAGTTTGGAATTGCTTCTATGTCTTCAGTCTTTATAACTCTTGAGATTTGGGGGACTTATTTTTGCTGTTATCAAATATTGACATATAGAGATGTAGGGAGACTCGTTAGAGCGTTTTATAGCTCATATGTTATTGCGCTGATCGGCATGATCTATAATATTTATTTTCCGTCTCACCCTGGTTCAATATTCAGAATAGCATCGTTAATGCACGATCCTAATATTTTTGGACTTTATCTTTTGATGGTTGCACTTATAGCATGGATATATCTTAGTAGAAAATTTTCTCCGATTCATATTGTGGTGCTTATTAGCGCATTGTTACTATTGGTTTTAACGTATTCTCGATCAGCAATGTTTTTTAGTTTAATATTTATTCCTGTTGCATATTTTCTAGTCCCGATAAAAATCAGAAAAGAACTGATGATAGTTTCTTTAGTTCTAATTCTTGCTTTAGCGGGCGTGTTTATAAACTCTAGGCTATCCAAAGAAGCAAGACACCTCAATATGTCCAACTATAGTCGTTTGTCAACAAATATTGCCACTGTAAATCTGCTAAAGGATAGATTTCCGTTTGGCGTAGGATATAGCAATGCACGTTATTATTTGCGTAAATACCAGGATACAGAGTATCCCATAATGGATATAGTTGTTGTTACCCACAATGTGTATATCGCAATCTTAGCCGAGCTTGGTCTTTGGGGTATCGTCATTTATTTTTCGTTTTACCTTACGTGTCTATGGTATCTCTTGCGTCTCTACAAAAGAGGGAATCAAGAGACTAAACATTTGTCCTTTCTTGTGATATCATTCATTCTCATTTATCTTATGTTTCATCTTTTGTACTACTATGAATTTTTTCACCACTTATATTATAATGTTGTTTTGTTGGCGCTTCTATTGTCAGGTGCTCGTTATGATTCGCATCTGTCGATGAGCAATAAGTCAGTACAAAACGTTATCCCCATTTAGTCTCTCTCCCAAAAAAAAGTATAAGACTTGTTAAAGAAGGACGTAGGCTTAACAATATAATCATGACAAAATATTTAGCAATTTATTTATAGTGAAAATAAGTGTGTTGTTAGTTTCTTTTGAGAATGATAGTACAGTTAAAATGGCCTCAGATTAAATTAAATTTTTCAGCAATTGATTTTACAAGTTGCTTCGCTTTTGGGTAGCGTTCAAGGTGGAAGCTTGCTAGCTTTCGTAAAAGGTTATTAGGAGGCAACTTACTATGTTTTCGAGACAAAATCATCACGACATGCGATCTGTAAATATAATCCCTGAATTTAAAAATTTTCAAAGGCTTGAACTTATTAAAGTCTTTAATTGTCCAGTTGCTAAGGTGCCTTTCATGTGGATTGTCGTATGCTTCGGCTTGGTCCCAGTTCTGACCTATTGGAATATTTAATAATACAAAATCCGTCTTGTCTAGACAGCATTCTATAAACTGGTAAGCGCGAGTTTTCTCCAGATGCTCAACCATGTCACCTAATATAATCAAATCGTAGTGTTTGTCTGTTTTGTCAACATAATCAACAGCATCTCCAATATGGATCTTAGAATAAAATAAATTGTGATAAGAAGCAATATTTGCTTCAAATATTTCAACACCATCAATCTCGGTTTCCCACTGATCCATTTTTACACGATTTTCCCAAACATCGAGAAACTCGCGGCATATCATTCCCCAACGCCCAAAACCAACACCCACATCTAATACTTTTTTGGGGCCAATTTGCCGAATGATTTCCACAGATTTTGAAATATGTTGCCAATTCGAAGTTCCCATACGAATATTGCTCCTGCTTTATTTTAAATAAGTTCCTTGTTTTTCCTACTCCGAATAATACCTTTTGCCTTTAGCGCTGTTTTAACATACATGTAGTCTTCTTGGCTGAATACTTTCACTAAGTGACTAAGTAAAATATAGAGAAGAAATGAAATTAAACAATACAATATAACTAGTATTTGATGTGCATTCTTACATAATAAATAAAACATTGTTGCTATCAATAAAGAAAGAAACATTGATTTGAAATAACTAGTAAATGGGAACGGTACTTTTAAATATATATATATATATACTGTGCCAAGTCCAATCATAAGGATTTGGATAATTACTCTAGAAATTGATGCTCCTATTATGCCAAAAACTGGAATTATCATAAATCCAACTCCAATGGCAAGAGCTGCTCCAATCATACTGGAAAGAGCAATAAATTTTGACTTTCCATAACCCAAAACTAGAGAAGAACCAACAGATGCAATTGTGCCAAAAGACGAGCCGGCTACCACTATAGCAACGACCTGCCAGGCTGGCAAATAGGCTTCGCCATATACCAATGAGACAAAAAAACGGCTCTGTGCTGCGATAATAAAACAGAAAAAAAATGTAAGCCAAGCGGATATTTTTGTTAAAAAACAATATATGTTTTCCTGCCGAACTGTGCCTGCTAAAGTATTGTGATTAACAGAAAAATAAGGTCTTATTGCTGATGATAACAGACCGATAGGTTGTGTAATTAAAGTCGATAGCGAAATTGCTATTGAGAAAAAAGCTACATCTAAGCTACTCAGGAAACGCTGAATAAAATAGATTTCCATCCTTTGCCACATGAAAGCTGAAAGTATCGATGCTAACCAGGCGAAAAATGTGAACCGGACAATATCTTTTAGCTGCTCTTTGCTTCTAAAAGAGTTAGATGTCATGATTCCACGCTTAGTCACAATTCGGCCAAGGACAAGTGCTGAAACCAAAGAATTAATGGCAAGGACAGCTATATAGCCATTTAGTTGCATGTGATGAA
>JAEUSG010000379.1 GCA_016788315.1 Fibrobacterota bacterium
CATTCATTATAGCTGGCGGTCAGAAGATTCAGGTTACAATGAGCTTCGGACTTGCAATGTTTCCGAAAGATGCTCAGGATAAGAAATCCCTAATTGAGCGTGCGGATAAAGCACTATACAGCGCAAAGAAAAACGGCAGAAACCAGGTAAAAAAGATCTGATGGCTGGATTTATTTTCTGCATATTGATGTACTTTTCCTATACAATTGCGGGGGAACTCGATGCTGAGGCTGAGCTGCTGAAAATATACGGCGCTGATACAGGTGCAGTTCAAAACAGTGAGTGGCGCAATGAATTCACTTCGATAAGCCGTTTTGTATCCGTTGCTTCCGCTGTGAAAGAGCAGCCATTAATGATTGTTTATTTATCAGCGGATGGCGAGGAGAGTGCAAGGATTCTTCATTCATTCTTTTACCGAAAGAGAACGGCAGGTCTCGGCAGAAAGATAAATGGTGCGGATCAAGCAAGGGTATACGTTGTTGATGCCGATGTCATTAAGGCTAATCCAACGCTTCTTTACGATTATAAAAGCGTTATTATAGGCAGGATATCAGATTTCCAATTCTTCAAGAGAATGGCTACACGGGGAAAATTGAAAGCTGCAAAAAACAGAGCGCAGTTTCATCTGTTTGCAAATCCTAACTCACTGGCAATTGTATCTGAAAGCCCTAAAATGTTCACAGAACTCGCCAGGGTCTTTGTCAAAAACTGGAAAGAATTTGATGACGAAGTGTACAGTTATTTCTATCTTGAGTAGCAGTTTATGACGAATACTGAAGATAAGGTTGTACTTGAGCAGTTAGAGTGGATAAAAAAACACCCGCCGACTATTTCACAGAAGTTTCCAAATGGCGAACCACCGACTAAGAACGCAAAAGGTTCTCACTACTCAAGAAAAGAGAAGATTGTATCAAAAAGATTTATACAGGAAGCAGAAGTTGATGAAGAGCTCGATCTGCATGGTTTGTCAATAGATCAAGGTGTTGCTGCAGTTGATGAATTTCTTCAGATGGCTTCCGGTTTTAATCTGCATTGTGTCAGAATTATTCATGGAATAGGTCCCGTTGCAGGTAAATCGATGCGTAAAGAGGTCAGAAAATATATTGACACCAAATGCGGGCATATAATTGAAACAAAGAAGATAGAAGGTCACAATGATGGAGCGGTTATTGTGTATCTGAAGCAGAAATCAAGACATAAAAAAACAAGAGCCTGTCGTTAGACAGGCTCTTTGTATAGTAGACAAATCAGTTACTAAATCGAATTAATAACGGCCGTGTCCGCGATCACCGCGGTCACCACGATTGCCACCGCCGAATCCGCCGCGTGGACGCTCTTCGCGAGCACGTGCTTCATTGACTGTGAGAGCGCGACCGCCGAAATCTTTGCCGTTAAGCTCAGAGATGGCTGCGTCTGCGTTTTCCATTTCTACGAAACAGAAACCGCGTGGACGACCAGTGTCACGATCCATAATCATGTTTACTGACTGTACTTCGCCGTAAGCGGCGAAAAGACTGCGAACTTCATCTTCTGTTGTTTTGAAGTTCAGATTTCCGACATAAAGCTTCTTGACCACAAGAAACCTCCAAAAAAAAGTGAAACGATTTGAGTCCTCAATCGTTTGGTTTGGTGTGGGAAGCGAGACGAAAACCTTACTTCTTCTGACCAAATTCAACTGACACTGACAGGAACTCCCTAACGCGTAATAATCTAACTAATTGGAGCAATTGGCGCAAGATTTTTGTTTTTAGCGCTAAAATGACGCTTACGCCACGAACTCGGGCTCTCTTTGTTGACATGGGAGAACTCTCTTGAAAATGTGGCTAAATCCTGGTAGCCAAGTTCATTAGAAATTGAGGTGAGAGATAGATCAGAATAGCGGAGAAGGCCACGCGCTTCATCCATTCTCATCTCACGTATTCTTTTTATTGGCGCTATACCGAATTCTTTTATGGAAAGTCGTTGCAGCGTTGCGTAGCTTCGACCGGATATTTTCACCAGATCCTGAGTTGTTGCCTGAAAGTTTTTATTCTTTCTGAGTGCTGTCTCCAATCTCCACCATTCTGAGATTGATTCAACCATATTACCCTGCTCTCTTCCTCTAACCTCTTCTATCCACCACCATATGCTGTTCAGTGCTGCGTGAGTTCTAAAGCAGCTCTCCTGGCCGGTGATGAGACTTGCAGCATATAATTCAGCAAAAAGCTTCTTGCAGGAATCAGGAGTTTGAATTGCCCGGAGGTAAGAGGGCAGCGGCTGTATTGAAGGAGCGGTGAAGCTTATCGAATAAAAAGAGATGCAGTTATCTCTTCCGAAACATTCAACAGGTTCGCTTTCGTGATAATAAATTGTGTCACCTTCTTTTGCTTCATACCTTTTCCCGCCGATTGTAAGTGCGTAGCTGCCCTTTATCATAAAGTGAAGTAAATGTCCAGGCGTTGATACTGATTTACTGTGATAATTGGAGGGCCTTTCAAATTTCCAAACCCCTTGAATTGCTTCGATTGCAGCATATTTAGGAAATAGTTTTTGTTCCATAATGATTAAAATTGCCAAGTATTATACTGTTTTAGCTAAAGACTTCACTCTTTAAAATGATTATTATATGATTGAAATTGCAAATATTACATGGAGGCAGAATGACACGTAAAGAACGGCTGATGAATACACTTGCTGGAAAAACAGTAGATATACCGGCGGTCTGTTTTTATGAAATCAATGGCCTGGATCAGAATGAGAATGATTTGTCGCCATTTAATATTTATTCTGACCCCTCATGGAAACCGCTTCTGGAACTTACCCGTGAAAAGAGTGTGTGCATTCCTCGGCGCGGTCTTTCTACGCTCTTCTCAAATCATACCGAATGTCCCTTGTCGGCAAGAATAGAAAAGAAGAGTGTTATTGAAAATGGATCTGAAATAATTCATACAACTGTCAGGTGTGACAATAGAACACTCACAGCAGTTAACAGGCGCGACCCGGATGTTGATACCCTTTGGACTTTGGAACATCTTGTGAAAGATGTCGATGATCTGAAGGCCTATCTGACATTGCCGATGCCACTTTACACCGGTACGATAAACATCGAGACAGTAATAAGTGCAGATAAGGCGCTTGGCGATTCGGGAACGGTTTTGATAGATATGGGAGACCCATTGTGTGCGGCAGCATCTCTTTTCCCAATGGATGAGTATCTTGTAATCGCAATGACTGAAAAGGAATTGTTTCATGAACTTCTGCAGCGCTTTGCCTCTATACAGTACCCGCTAGTTAGGAAAGCCTCAGAGGCGCTTCCCGGGAGATTGTGGCGCGTTGTAGGTGCGGAATATGCCTCTGCACCTTATCTGCCGCCGAATCTGTTCAGAGAATTTGTTACTGAATACGACAAACCAATTGTCAAAGCGATACAGGCAAATGGTGGTTATGCGCGCATTCATTCACATGGCAGGCTTGCTGGAATACTGGATCACATCGTAGAAACAGGCTGTGATGCTCTCGATCCTATTGAACCTCCACCGCAGGGTGATGTTGAACTTTCATTTGTAAGAGAGCGTTATGGAAAGCAACTTGTGCTATTCGGAAATCTTGAGATAAGTGATATGGAAACCCTACCGACTCCTGTTTTCCGAGAAAAGGTTAAACGGGCTCTTGCAGAAGGAAGAGCAGGGGAGGGACGCGGATTCGTTCTTATGCCATCCGCGTCACCTTATGGAAGAAAACTTTCACCTCTGACAATGAGCAACTATGAAGCTGTTATTGAAGAGGTGGAAAATTTTCCTTATTGAATCTTCTGTACTTTTCTTTCGAAGTATCCTTTGTCAGAGATTGCCCTTATAATGTATGTGCCTGCACTGCATTTCTCAAAATGTTTCCATGTCGCAGAGTGTCCATCTGCACCTGATCTGCCATTTACAACACCAATCAGCTTACCGGAAATATCATATATCTCAAACTTTACCAATTTGGCTGTCTCCATTCCCGATAATTTTAAACTGAGAACATTTGTAAAAGGATTCGGAGATACTTCAAGCGCAGGTTTGACGCTTTTCAATGTTGTTGTAAGTGATGTAGACCTGAGAATAATGATAAAACTGTCGATAGCACTGTATACGCTGTTATTAAGATCAGAACTTACTCTCCAGAAATATTTGCTCGATGTATCAAGATTTATGAGCGGTGAATAGGTTGTGTCGCTTAAAGGTGTCGAAATCTGAATGTTGGAAAAGTTTCTGGTATGGCTTATCTGAATGGTATATGCTGTTGCTCTGTTAACGGCGTGCCAGGCAAATGCAGGTCTTCTGTCAGACAGTGTATCACCATCAAACCTTACGAGCTGTGGAACCGTATCAGACTGAATGGTGAAAGAGGAAACAGATGAGAACAATGAAGGAGAAACACTGCTGCTTACACGCCAGTAGATTGTTCTTACAGGTAAGTTTACAAGAGGTGTATATGAGGTATCTGAAAGCGGTACAGATATCATTGGGCTTGTAAATCGTGATGTTGTATCAATCTGAATAGTATAGCTTGCTGCACCGGTAACGCTGTGCCAAAATAGGCTAGGCCGTAGATTGACGGTTATTGAAGGATTGAGTGGGATAAGTACTGGAGGAAGAACTGTTTTCTTGTAAATTTCAACACAGCGCTGTGAATATAATGATGGCTGATTGGCGGTGATAACGCTGAAGATATAGTCACGCCCATTAATGAAGAGATCCGAAGATATTGTATCAATGTAAATACCAGATCCTATACTTAACATGCTTCCGCCAAGCTCGGCAATGGATTGATTTGAAGTATCAAGAACAGTTAGGGAAAGGCTCTGTCCGGAGAGTGGATCTCCTGAAGAACTTGTTAGTTTTGCCTTTACAATTATCAGCGAATCGCCATTAACTGCCGGAGCTAAATCTAAAATCTCAAGTTTCCATGGATTTGTTGCAGTAACAGAGGCAGTATCGTTAACCAGAACCCGTCTCTCTTCAATGCGCTGATTACCATCACCGTTGGCACGTATTCTAACTTCGAATGAAGATGCTGAGGAGTTTCCTATAAAAATGCCCTTGTATGAATAGGTGCCATCGCTATCATCAACCATTTCTAATTGATTGACAAGTGTGTTTGACCCGCCTGATCCGCTGCCGCCGACAGCTCTTACTGTGAGAAACAGATCCGCACCGCGTTTAAGTGTATTTATTTGGTTGTGTAAGGATGCGTTCACATATAGAGTGTCTCCTTCAATGAAAGATGAGTCAACAGGATCAAGGAACTCTATTTTGTAAATGCTGGTATCGGTTAGAGAGAACAGAGCGGATGAGACAAGAAGCAAAATGGACATGATTGAAGATTTTGAGAAGTGCATACTTCCTCCGTTTAAGTTTACAGACAGTTTAATCTGTAACTAAACACGCAATAAACATGCCAGAAGCTTTTTTAATGAATTAGAAGCAGTTGTTTTTTTATTATGAGTAATTTGTGATAATTTCTAATCTTTTTGATTAAAATTCATCATTTATTTTATCAGAGTGATAAGTTTTGTATAGATTGAACGGCCATCAGAAGCTCTTATAATGTAGGCTCCAGTCGGAAGTGAGTTTACATTTGTTTTGAATGTGTTTATTGTTTTAATAGTTTTTGTATTCATTTTTAGAGCTGTTTTGCCATCAATTCCGGTAAATGTTATTTGAATGTTTCCCGAGATACCATTGGTTCTTATCTGAACTAGATTAGTAGCTGGGTTAGGGCTGATATTTATGGGATTTTTTAGGATATCTTTTTGGAAAGTAAATTCAGAGTGGACAGGATTTTTTCTTGCGCAATAAATT
>JAEUSG010000507.1 GCA_016788315.1 Fibrobacterota bacterium
TTTTTACACCCAAAAATGGTATTGTATTTCCCAAAATCATGCAAAGTGGATCTGGCGGTACAACCATATCAGGTAACAACTTAAAAGTTGACAGTTTACTCGTTTTAAATGGAACGTTTAATCTTGGTGCTGGCCGAACGGACAGTATTGGAATGATGATTGATGGGCAAGCAGGCGGAACCCTCCATTTCGGCACATCCAATCTTCAAGTCGGCATGTCAAGCATATCATTTGGCTCAATAGGTTCAATTATTCCAGGTTCAGGAGAAATGCAATTTACAGGAGACATGCAAACATTTACTCCTCTTGCAGCAGGCAACCCCAAATTAAAAAAACTTGGTAGTGCCAATAATCTTTCAATATCTGGAGAGCATCTTCGTTCACCAAAACTTGTTATTGCAAATGGTGGAGTTATTTTTGATTCTACATTCAATATCGATACAATTGAAGTACAATCTGGAGCTTCAGTAAACTTTGGCGGTATGGGGCCAACAGCTTATAATGACACTGTAAAATCAATTATTGGCAATGGAGAATTGAATCTTGGATACTATAAAACTGTAGTCACAGGAAACATTGATTTGTCGCCATTCAGTAACGTATTCGGAATGAGTTCAGCTGGCTTTATCTTTGCAGCACCTTCATCCGTTTCGTACACACATAAAGATGGCCTTCTGTTGGAATATCTTGAGCAAAAAGGGCCAGGAACACTTAACATATCCGGTAATGGTTTCAACGTTAATGAACTTGCACTTACAGGTGGTACACTCAATTTGTCATCCAGCCTTAACGATACCATTAACCACATGCTGACAACAGCCCCAGGAGCCAATCTGAATATCAACAACGCTACTCTGGCAATTGGTGCATCATTCATTGACTTTGGCGTATTAGGTTCCTTGACATCTGCTGCTTCTGGTAAGCTGGCCTTCACGGGTTCAATTCCTCAGGGATTTGTACCTAAAGGAGGTGCAACCCATCCAAACATTTATATTAACAATATTGGAGGACTGGCCTGTTCAATCAATGCACTAAATGGAAACAATATATACCTCCAATCCGGAACTCTTACTCTTGCAGGCAATGCACTTACACATAGTGTTGATACAATTTCCGGCAGCAGTATAATTTATTTCGAGGGTGCAAAACTTGCTGTAAAGGGAAATGCTGATTTTACTTCTATGATTGGTTTAAGTGCTGTTGATGCCTCAGACACAATCATATTCAATGGTACGACAGGTGTCCAGCAGTTCTCTCCTCTGAGTGCAACTAACCATCCTGTTATCATCCATAATGGAAACAGCACCCTGAAACTTAATGCTACAGCTCTGCAAACGTATGGTTTTAAAAACAGTGCGGGCGGACTTGATTTCAGCGCACAGAATATTTCCACAGTTGGAGGTGGTGACTTTTCAATTATCAACGGAACTCCATCAACTATTTCAAACTTGGGCAATTCAACCATTAGTGTTTCCGGTGCAGCTCATTTTTCAGGACAACCAGGGAATCTTCTTAATCTCGATCCAGTCTCGAACTGGAACATTTCGACAACTAACGGACTTACTGCAGACTATGCAACAATTGCAAATAACACAGCAACCGGCTCGACTGGAAATCCGAGTGTGAACTGTGTAAATGGCGGAAGCAATACGGGTTGGGACTGGAACAAACCAACAGTGACTATAGTCAACCCGACCAACGGC
>JAEUSG010000516.1 GCA_016788315.1 Fibrobacterota bacterium
CGATTTGTGCTTTATTACAATTTGCAGAGACATTTTTTTTGCTGATAATATCAGGAAAGTAATTAAGGTATCCGTTTGGCATTCCTGCATGGCTGAAAAATGATTCATCAGTTTTATTGATTGTCAGCCAGCGTGTATTCTGTGAAATAAAATATGGGGTTTCCGGCAGTTCAGAACGCATAAGGCCCAGATTTGGCCAACGTCCCTGTTCTGCGGAGTCGTGCACATGCATAAATATCGGCCTCTGAGGCTCCTGGGAGGCGATTAAGCGCATCGCGCGGGCATAGGCGGGATTCTTCCCTAATGTCGGATTATGAGCCCAAAGAAGTGCGTTTTTATGGGATAGAGAGGTGAGTGCCTTTTTAATTCTTTCTGCCGCCTCGTCGGTTGAAAGGGCGCTATCAGACCAATAGGCTAACTCGGGAATTACAGCAAGGTTAACCTGAAAACCTTCCGGCGCAACCCTTTTCAGTGCATCAGTAAACCATTCACTTCGATCAGCGGTTCCGACAGCAATTGTAATACCTTTTTTTATCAGCCCTTTATTTATTAGTATGTCAAGGCCAGACAGCATTAGCTGGGAAACGCCGCCACGGAAAAGATGGTAATGAATTACAATTGGATTTTCTACGCTGGTTATCGACTCTGCCATTTTATTGACTCCCGTCCCTTGAAAAATTCTGTTGCAAGTTTCAGTGAAGCGCCATCAACATTGTTCGTATAAAAATCATATGCTTTGTTATCATCAACACCGAGATTTTTTTCTACAGTTTCAATTTGTTTTGCAGTCCTCAATCCCAGTTCACTTAATCGTTCAGCACAAGTTTCAAGAAATGCCGCTGTATAAAGATAGTTCATTGCCTTTTTAGCTGTATCAATATCTAAAGTCTTAAAGAAATAGGAGAGTGATTCATAAAGAAGTGAGCACCAGTATGCTGGCGTTACTGAAATAAACAGGGGGCTGTCAGAACCATTTTTAAAAGCAGATTCAAGCAAACTAACATTCGTTTTGATTTTTTGGAAAGATGCTGCTGGCAGCGCTCTTTTTAGATCGCTTTCGAATGCAGGGAAACGGGAAACGAGACTCTCTCTCTTTTTAGCCAATGAGAAAGCAGCGGTTCTGCCGGGATTAATGAACTTAATCCCCGTTTTTTCCGGCCCATAACAAATAGGATTTTTGAGTTCAAACGTTTTATCTTTTATAATTCTGCTGACCCGTCCATCTGCCTTCTCAAAAGACAAAAGCCGTTCGAGCGCAGAGCCAATCACCTCTCCAGGCATAACTGTGAGTTTTGCATCGTCGGTTATGTCGTGCAGTTTTGCACCGAGATATGCTTCGTAGATTACAGTTCCATTGCCAATATTATCAAATGTTGTGGCGATATCCGTTCCATACCTGCATCGTGCCTCAGTCCATTCACTTTTCAGTTCAAGTGCCGCTGCGCCTGCAGTTAGAACGATATCTCCCGATATTCCACCCGGAACATAAGTCCCAAGAAGAGTTGTCAGAGGACCAACTACATTACGTGTGATTGAAGCATCTACAAAGTGTCTGGCATAGCGGGCAGTGATAAAGGCCTCTTTACCTGGATAGTTCTGCTTATGTTCATTGAGGATTTTTCGATACGCAGAAAACCACTCTGTAAAATTATTCTTCAGATCGCCATCAAGCAGAATGAGTGTATCGACCGGTGTGTTTTCTATCTCTTCGAAGATCAATCTGAGTGCACTGCCCTTGCCGGGTATTGAACGGCCTTTGTAGCCATCGTAAGGAGCAGCAAAAATTTTGACATTTGTACCGCTGGCAGCCTCTTCACAGGCAGTTATTGTTTTTTTGTCGCTGCTGCCGTCAGAAATTATTATTGCGACAGAAACATCAGGATAGGTTTTATTAATAGCATCGATGTCGCTATGGAGCAGTTTATTAATGTTATCATGGTTTTGAAACGTAGGATGCCCTACAACGATTTTTACTTTGTTTTGTATCAGCCAATTTCTGATTTCACCCTGTTCAGGTGTACGATCAAGAAAGCATTTAGTACTGTTGTTTATCAAAAAAGATCTCCCTGAAATGTAATCCAAGTCTTAAAATAGCCTTTATGATCTATCCTTTCAAAAAATATGATTGTTGATTGTTTTTATTGTAGTTGCATATGTCAATAATAATTCTCTATCTTATCACGCTTTGCAATAAGCACATAGACAATATTTAACTTTGAAAGAGCAATGAATAACAACTATTCCCTTATCCCAAAGCTTTTCGCAAGCAGTCCTCTGCGTTCCCTTCGTCTTGCAAGTAACATGCTATCAATCTTTAAGGCACGCCATCTTGATTATAATATCTATAAAGGCGCTACACGTGAACTTGCCCTTGTAACACTTAAAATCACTCCGCTATGCAATTTGCGGTGTGTTATGTGCGGTCAGAGAGGTGTTACCGGAACCTTGAAAGCTGAAACTGCACAAAAAGAAAAGGATTCCATACTTGCTCCCTCTGTTTACAAGAACATGATAGACGCAATGGGGCATAAAAAGCCCATAATATACGTCTGGGGTGGAGAGCCGCTGATGTATCCTGGCTTTTTAGATTTAGCAGATTACTTAAATGAACGCTCTGCTGTATTTGCAGTAAATACAAATGGTACACTCCTGGAAGAACATGCCGAAAGAATCGTAAAGGCGCGATGGACCTCTCTTTTTATATCGCTTGATAGTTTCAGAGAAGAAAATGATGCAATTAGAGGTGAAGGATCATACGATAAAGTTATGCGCGCCATAACAGCTATCAATCGGGAAAAGGAAAAACAGAACTCCCTTTTTCCGCAGGTCGGTATTGTTTCGACAGTTAATTCCATCAACTATAAAAACCTTGACAAATTAGTTGAAGCATGCAAAGGCTATAAGCTATCATGGCATATTATCAATCTTGGCACCTACTTTTCTGAAAAAATAGGGTGTAAACATTCTGATTTTATGAAGGAAAATTTTGATGTGGATACTCATTACTGGAAAGGGTTTGCCAACGGCTATAACGAAGGCATCGATGGAGCAGTACTGTCAAAAATTCTTGAAAAAATTCATTCAGTGAAACCAGGTTATCCAATCCTGACAGTACCGGTTATCAATCCTGCGCATATTGGAGACTATTATTCAAAGCTAGATCTCGTAGTAAGGGATCGCTGCACCTGTCCATGGTCTGCTCTTAATGTAAATTATAACGGCGATGTCCATTTTTGTGCCGATTACCCAGATTACATTTTAGGTAACATTAAAAATGATACGCTTCCAAATATTATGAATGGTGTAAAAGCCAAAAGGTTTCGTAACGCACTGAAAAACAGTCCTAACGGACTTTTCCCCGGGTGTGTCAGATGTTACCAGAATATGCTGGCAGGTAGAAGAAGGTTATAATTAATTCATGGCCACTCAGCTTTCACAGGAGATTTACAAGCTAGATACACGCATCAGTAATGTGTATCTAGTAAAGAATGATTCAGGCGCAATATTGGTGGACTCAGGATATTTCCTTGAAAGACCCCTGATTATCTATCAACTCAGAAGATTACTTGGAGCAGGAAAAAGACTTACTGCTGTACTTATCACACATGCCCATCCCGATCATGATGGTAATTTAAATGCAATCACCTCCAGGTTCGGTGGTGATATTTATATGGATGAAAAAGAGATACCATATGCAAAGAATCCTCGGCGGGTTGATTTGTCAAAAATGGATGCTCTCGGTTTTCCAGATAGAATTATTTTTAAAACCATGACTCGTATCGCTCCTGTCCAATCCATATCAGCAGTTGATTGGAATGAATCATGGAAAGAGCAGTTCGGAATTACCGCGATACCTACTCCGGGGCATACTCCCGGATCCTGCTGCTATATGCATCACCCATCAAAAACGCTTTTTACAGGTGATGCACTCTTAACCGCCCTGCCACCATGGACCGTGAAGCAAAAGATTTGCCTTCCATCTGCTATTTACTCGACTGATTATGAACAGGCATTGACATCAGTAAAAAATATTACTGAGCTGAATTTCAGTGCTCTCTGCACCGGACATGGCCACCCTATTTTAGAGGACGCAAGCCAAAAAGTCTATGCCGCTATGTATTAAGTTATTTTAACAAAAATTGACTCAGCATAAGAGGTTTACTATCCTATATCTTTTCCCGCTCGCTTTTGACATAATTGTAAGTGTATCACTTTTTGCAGGTCGTCATTCACTGGCTGAGCAGGGGCTTAGTGCCGTTAAAGTAGGTTCAATTCTTACTATGTATGGCGTGGGCTATGTTCTAGCCAATGTTTTGATGGCACGCATCATTAAGCCGGATAAAGCCAGGATGCAAATGGTTCTGGCATCAGTTATTACTGCTGCAATCCTTGTGCTTATTTCGCAAATACGTGAATTGTTTTTTATCCAGGTAACATTCATACTGCTGCCAATTGCAGTCAGTTTTTTCTTTAATGCATTTCAAAACTTCATGCTCACTTTTGATAGTGGTGCAGGTAAACCTCTGACACGCACTGTGGCCTATTACACCGGTGCCTGGTCCATCGGTTATGCACTCGGTCCGATTGTTGCTTCCTTTGTAAAAGAAAACATGGGTTGGCCTTCTGCTTACATTGCCGCTTCTATTGTTGCCGGTGCTATTGGTATTGTTGCAATGCTATTTAAACCTGAAAGCGATAAAACTGTCAGCTCAGAGAAGATTGCGCCTATAGCTCTTAATCATGAGTCAAAATCATTAGCTCCTGCAGCTTGGATAGGTGTAGTAACCGGATGGACTGCACTAAACGTAATTTTCACTTATTGGCCGTTACAGGCTGAAGCCTTTAAGCTTAATGTCCAGACAAAAGGCGCTGTGGAATTTACATTCGCGATGGCGCAATCTCTTGCCTCTTTCGCTTTGGCTGGCGTTTCCTCTTCCTATTACTTCAACAGAAAAATTCCATGGATTGGTCTTCTTGGAGTGATATCATTAATCATGTTCGCTTTAGTAAATACTCCATTACTCTTTATTGCCGCTGCAGCTATTTTCGGCATTTACACAGCGCACATCCTTAATTCAATGGTATTCCATTCAATGATAGATAAGTCAAAGGCTGTCAAAAGAATAGCTATTAACGAAGTCTGTGTCGGATCATGCTTTTTGATGGCAGCTCCGATTGCAGGAGCAATGCGCCATCTATTACCAGCGGTAAATCTCTCTTATTTCGGTGTTGCCTTTTTTGTTTTGTCAGGCATTACGCTGCAAAGTCTGGTTATGAGCAGGCTAAAAAAGGGATAAGCTATTTCTTTGTCGTTTTGAGATCCCACTTTCCACTGCTGACTTCAAAACAGATGTGCGTTTCAGTCGTATAGGTATTAATAATTTTATCATGTTTAATGGCTTTTCCACTTTCCCAAACGGAAGAGCCGTTTAGAGTAATTTTATTTGCGGATGAAACGGGAATGCCAAGTACAGCCTTTGTTGTTTGCGGCACATTAACGGTTAGTTCAAACTTTGAGGCATCGTTAATAAATGAGGTAGTAATTATTCCTTTGACTGAATGTACAGAGGCCGTTGCTTGAGTCATTGTGCCTGGTTGCGGCATCACAGCAAATTTGGAATATCCCGCTTCGATAGGGGAGATGCCGCAGACATATTGCATTAAAATAGTTAGCGCTCCGCCGCTCCAGGCATGATTCCAGGTGCCGCCGCCGTACCCTTTCTTACCAATTCCCCAGCCTTCAAACAGGGTGGTGTAAGTTGGATGATTAACCATTTCGTCAAATCTTTTTTTCGCTCTGCCCAGTGCATAGCTCTCTTGGCCCATATGGAAAAGAGCTTCCATTACATACTTTTCCATGTATGGGCTTGCATATTCCGTAGTTTTAAATATTTCAAACAGTGCAGGGTATTGTGATTTTTCGGCAATACCGGAGAGAACTGCCATTGCCTGAGCCCGGTCGTCAGTTGTACCTTTGTAGTCGTAATGGCGGTACTCTTTACCGGTCCAGAAGCTCTTGTTGACTGCTGTTCTGAAAGATTCCATTTGCTGAGTAAAGAGTTTTGCATCTTCAGATTTACCTAAAAGCAGCGCCATGTTTTTTGCACTTAACAGAGCGAGCTGATACCAACAGCTTTGAATAAACTCAATATCTACCTGCTCACCCCAGTCTCCCCAGGGCCATCCTCCCTGACGATATACAAGAGTACCATCATCTTTTAATTTGTAAATCTCCAGATAGCGCTTAACTCCATCGTAGTTGTCGGCAATTGTCTGTTTGTCGCCGGTGTGCATATAATAGTTCCAGAAGCCGTAGAGACCAATGGTTGCAAGAGATTGACAAGGCAGTTCCTGATTCCAATTACCTGCCGGAATTGGTGAAAATAGAATTCCATTCTTTTTCTGCCAGCCTATAAGCTCAAGCATCCCTTTACGCATAAGCAGATGGCTTTTGGGGCAAAGTGCATAAAATGCTTCGCCTCCTTCAATTACTTCATCGCCCCACCACTGAGCACGTTCGCGATCGGGGCAATCCATATAATTGTCACGCATTGTCACATAGAGAGTGCGGCGGGCTTTTTGCCAAAGACGGTTATAAAAGTCATCGCTGCAGTTAAAGTTGCCTGAAAAGTCTGTGTCGTAGCCTGTTTCACGATACTTTAACGCCAGGATTTTTACCCCTTTGGGGATTGTATAAATGACTTTTTGTCCATTTATCCAACCGAAGCTTTCAAATTCCTGTTCACCCTGTTTTGTAATGTACTCAGCGTACATGTTTGGTTCGCTGCCCCCTTGAAAGTTATCGGTTTTAATCTGTATTACCAAACCTTCCGGAGCATCAATTTTTAAATATGGGGTGATTTGAATGTTGGCAGGAAGTATTCCCTCAATAGATTCTCCTGTGCTCTCCGTTGGCAGAGATGCTTTGTTGACATATTCTACCAATCCTGAATTTTTCCACTGAGGTATCGGACGCAAAACCAGGTTGTTCCATGGAGCCATAGGAGCATCGCCAAATGCGTAGGCTTTACTCCATGATTTTTCTTTATAGTCGAGGGTGTGCCATGAAGCAATATCCTGGCGGGCATCGAAACGTATGCTTGATTCAGATAAACGGAAATTCGGTTTTGGGTTTTCGCAGGTTCCAAAGGCAGGGTGTCTACGGCTTTTCCATGAAGCGTCAGATAGAATCTCAAAATTAGGTGTTATACACTGAAATAGCAAACCTGCTTTTCCACTGGAAATGTGAGAGAAACCATCCTTTCCAAAATACCAGACCAGCAGAGCTATAATGTTTTCCCCCTTTTGCATATAAGGGGCGATGTCAACTTCATCGTAATAGGTATCCAAAGGGTTGGGGCCTCTTTTTAAGCCGCCTTCAAATACAACAGGTTTGCCGTTAATCCAAAGCCAATATTTTGAATCCGCAGCTATTTGAGCAATTGCAGTTTTTGGTATAGAATCAATGGCCTGCACTTTTCGAAAACATAGCCATGTGTTAGGTTCGTTTTGAGTGAAGTTTGCAGTAATCCACTTAGCTTTCCACATTTCAGCTCCAATGCTTGTTGTTACCAATATCCATAGGAAGGTTATTAAATGTCTTATTGATGCTCTTTTCATCGTTTTAAAATACGCACTAATTTTTGTCAAATATAGGAAAAAACATCATTGTCGAAATTCGGTACGCACCTAAATCCAATCAGGTTTCCAGTTTTTTGCACCATGCACAATTCCGGTAATCCAGATATCGCCATCGACTATTTTATACATAATACGATAACTGCCATAAATTACTTCACGACAGTCATCTCGACCAATTTCCGGAATAACTCTACCTAACAACGGCAATAACTTCAGCTTTTCAGCAGCTTGAATTAGCCGTTCAACAAATAATGAAGCTCTATTTTGTGAGTCTCTTGCGATATAATGTGCAATAGCATCAATGTCATCCAAAGATGCCGGCGACCAAATTACTTCAGCCATTTCGAAAGGCGCTTTACAGCTCGTGTATGTGAAATACCTTTTCCGTTTTTAATTTGAGTTTCACCGTGATCAAATTTAGAAACCAAATATACAGCATTGATAATATCGTCAACTGTTGCTTTTTTGGGAAGCGCATCAATTGCTAAGATCGCTTCATCTTTAAAACTCATATATTTTCTCCAATAACTTATAAAAACAACCCATATGTAGCCAATATCAAC
>JAEUSG010000594.1 GCA_016788315.1 Fibrobacterota bacterium
GGAAATCAGAAGTCTATGGCTTTGCTGAAAGATTTTTAATGGCCTCAGAACTTACCTATTCATCACTTGCAGATGAGGTGTTGGTGTCTCTTCTTAGGAGAGGCGACATTGAAGCTTTCAATGAGATTTATGATCGCTATAGCCAACGACTTTTTTTCTTTATTTGTCGTTTATTGCATGGAGACAAGGAATATGCAGAGGATTTGTTGCAAGATGTGTTCCTAACCCTAGTGGAACACGGAAATATGTTTAATACAAATAGGAAATTTTCCACTTGGATTTTTACTGTAACACGTAACAAAATCAAAAACATCTACCGTTTTAGAGAGGGAAAAGCATTTCAAAGTATAGGAAATGAGAGTTTGTCTCTTCTATTGAATATGCCTAACTGCGTTGAAAAGAATATTGATGTTGATAAATTCACCGAGTGTCTGAAGAAAGAACTTTCAAACTACAGTGAAGAGGAGAAATCAACTTTTTGGTTAAGGCATCAAGAAGAATTCAGCATAAAAGAAATTAGTCAGATTTTAGAATGTCCAGAGGGAACTGTTCATTCAAGGTTGCACAATATCACAAAAAAAATAGCAGAAAGTTTAACGGAGTATAAAACACTATTATTGGAGAATGAAAATGAACTGTGAACAAATTTCTAATTATATACTGGGGGATTTGAAGCCATTAAGCAACGCAGAACAGCAAGAATGGCATAAACACCTTTCGACCTGTAGTAAATGTTGCAAATTGAATGACTCAAGTAATATTCTGAATCTAGTTTCTAAAATTCCTAAAAATACAACATTGCGACCAAACGCTCATATAAGGGAGGTGTTGGTTGCCAGGATAATGGAACTTAGTAAACATAAGTCAACAAAAGATTCGTTTAAAAGTATTCTTGCTTACAGTGTTCCCATATATAAAATAGCTGCAGTCCTATTGTTCGCATTCGTAGGCTTTATGGGTTATCGTAATATTTACATTACTTCTAAGTCTATTGCTACTAATGAAAACTCAGTAATAACCTGTGATAGTTTAATAGAGATTTCTAAACCAATCCAGGTGGGCATAGCTGTGAAAAATGATTCAGTGAAAGCTCTTTGTGATAGTTTATTAATGTAGTAACAGTTGATTAATCCTTAAGAACCCAAAGAACAAGATGTAACAAAAAATGCCCCTGTCAACCTGTGACAGGGACAAAATGAAGTAGAACCTTAAGAAAACCTACTTCATAAGGAGGAGTCGAGTTTTAGTAGTACCCTGTGGCGTTGTCAGGATTGCAAAATACATGTTGGATGGAACAGCTTTTCCGTTCTCGTTGCGGCCGTCCCAGCGAAGGGAGTGGCTGCCTGCACTCAAATTTCCATTAGTAAGATTGCGGACTAAACGGCCTTGAGCGTCCAGGATTGCACATTTTACTTTACCTGCATTTGTAAGAGAGAAACTGATAGAGGTTGACGGATTAAATGGGTTAGGGGATGCTGAAACACAACTCATTACTGTTTTGTCACGACTCGTTTCGCAAGATGTTGCATTTTCGTATTGGTTTGTAAATACGTTTTTCCCGAATTCTTCAATTGATTTCCAAGATGTTATGCGACCTTTTGAGTCATATCCAATAACAAATGGAATCCCATCATATGATCGTGAGGTCAATTTATTACTGCTATCGTAGGTATAATCAATCGTATGATTTGTACGCCATCCTGTGAAGGTATTTTTTTCCTGATAAAGCATTTGTATTACAAGACCTGACTTGTTGAATTTTTTTATGGTTCTTGACATCTCAGATTGTGTTTTATCGTTCAGTGTTTCCTCTGATAAACCAACAAGTACCGTTTCAGTTAGTGAAGAGTCGCTTCTTTCAAACACAGTCCTGCTTTTTACAATTACGCCAGCAAGTCCACCTTCATATTTTGTTAAAGACAATATTTTCCCTGTGCTATCATATGCATATAGATGTTTTATCACCGAGACTGGCCAAGTAGGAAAATTATTAAAGTTGGCTTCCGAAATCTCCTGAAGTCTATTCAGTCGATCATATCTGAAAATCACGCGGGAGCTATCTGATCGCGCTATCCCTTCCACAAATGTAGTTCTGAAGTATGTTGCCGTAGCACCTCTTGTTGGAGTTACAGGTGTTGTATCGCGACTAAGATTTACTTCAATTTCAATTACTGAATCCGGTTTCAATGCAAATTGAGTAGTACGTTTTATAGCAATATTATCTTCATAGACAATCTTCGTCGTGGAGACACTTGTTGGGTTCCCAATAATTCCTTCTGTGCTAAAGACAACTCTGCCAATTGAATCGAAGACAACCTTTCGAGGTGGAAATCCATTGTCCCACAACCGTCCTTCATACTCGAGATATGAGGAAACATTTACAGACATTTTTTTTAGCAATGGGTCAGATTGAGGTAGACCAAGATTCGAGAACGACCAGTTGTATGGTTCTGCACCACCTGTCTTTGGAATTTCGATTTTTGGAAAAATCGGATCGCTATTCGTAAAAGCGAAGAGTGTTGCCGCCGAAAAAAGAGCAACAAATGTGATTTTGATACTTCTTTCTAACTTTTTCATAAGCCCCCCTTTTGTTTATGAAACTATACATTTGCAAAGTATAAGCCATAAGTATCATCGAGGTTAATAAAATGATTTTAAATGAGATACATGATTTGCATATTTTTGTTGTTGCTAGATTTGTTGGCAATATTTTGAAAAATGCCTGTCATATTGGCAAGTTATATTATTAAAACTTTACTGTTGACAAAACCTCTTCTTGAGAGTAGTTTATTCATTAAACGAACAAACCTAGGAGTTTATATCAAAAATCTAGCAAAACACCCATATTTTGAGTCTTGGAAAGATCCGGTAACCGGTGTTGAAAGTTACATACTAAATAAGCGGGTAGCTCCGATTCAGCAGTCCTTTTATTTCACTAACTCAAGCCTTTCGCAAAACGAAGACTTACTTTGGTTCTATACTGCATATCCTCCATCACCAGGAAAAACTCTTGGGGTTGTCAGCCTTGATCCGGATAACCCTTTTATCCACCACTTCCCTAATGCTGAATTCACCAGTGCTTCACCGATGGTAGCACCTGAAGGGGATGCAGTCTATTTCAGTACCGGTGGTGATATAGGCTTCGGTACGCAGGGAACATCGATTTGGCGTATGAAGATAGGTGAGGAGCCTCAGCGGGTATGTACTTTAGATGTAAAATTCATCAACCGCCGTACAGTAACAAGGCTTGCAACTCATCTGACAATGTCTGCTGATAAACGATACTTCCTTGTTGACGGCGCGTTTATCGGACATTGGTTTATCGGTCTTGCAGATATTCAAACGGGTGAAATAAAGATTTTAAAAGAGTTTAAAAACCACTACAACCATGCTCAGTTCTCACCAGTTGATCCAAATCT
>JAEUSG010000642.1 GCA_016788315.1 Fibrobacterota bacterium
ATGATTAAGGATTTGAAAATTTAAAATACCCTGTATAAGGGACGATTACAGAGAGGCCGGCTGCTGTCAAAAGCGGCCGGTTTTTTATTTGTAGTCTCGTTTTTTAATAAGTCCCCCTTATTCCAAAAGATTATCTTTAGTTTAACTGTACGGTTAACAAGGAGTTGTTCAGGTGAAAAGCAAAGATTTCGCAGAGCTTGTAGCTAGGCTCACAGCTGATAAAAGAGCTGAAAAGGTAGCAATAATAGATTTGCGTAAATTCTCAGCACCGGCTGATTTTTATGTGGTCGCAACGGCAAATTCAGAACCGCATCTTAAGGGTATTGCGGATTATCTGGAAAATGAGCTGCGCAAAAGCAGTATTGTCAGCACACACAGAGACGGCATACGCGGGTCTGAGTGGCTTGTGCTTGACTTTTTTGATGTCATCGTCCACCTGTTCTCCGGCCGCAAAAGAGAGTACTATGCCATTGAAGAACTTTATGCCGATGCTCCAATTACAATGTATGTTCCTGAAGATGATGAACCAAAAGCTGTAAAAGCAGCCAAGAGACCTGCTGTCCGTAAGAAGGCTGTTAAGGCTGTAAAAGAAAAAAAAGCGGCAGCTAAACCAAAGAAGAGTACTGTTAAAAAATGAATACTCCTGTCCCGATAGCAGATGAGATATCGTCACTTATAGCAAAAGCATTTTCAAAAACCAATAAGGATGTCGAATTTTCTGCGCCATCTGTAAAGCGTTGCGAAAACCCAAAGTTTGGCGATTATCAAAGCGAGTTTGCTTTAGCTGTTGCAAAGTTGGTTAAGCTTAACCCGATGGTTCTTGCCGAATCACTTGCCGTCGAGTTGAAGAACGAACCGGTATTTAGTTCTGTGGAGATTGCAAAACCTGGTTTTTTGAATTTCACAGTTAACGATCGGTATCTTGAAAAGAAAGCTTTAGAACTCTCGTTGACCCCTAATCGTTCAGTTATGCAGTTGCTGGCAAACGAAACCATCGTAATGGATTATTCCAGTCCTAACGTTGCAAAAAAGATGCATATTGGCCATTTCCGTGCAACAGTAATTGGTGATTCGATTTGCAGAATTCTTCGCTATTGCGGTGGAAATATTATTGCCGACAACCATCTGGGCGATTATGGAACTCAGTTTGGTTCACTTATTGTTGCATTTCGAAAATGGCACGATCCTGATAACTATAAAAAAGATCCCGTAGCAGAGCTTGAACGGCTTTATCAGAAATTTGTTGCTGAAAAAGATGACACACTTGCAAATGAGGCAAGGCAAGAGCTGGTGAAGTTGCAGCAGGATGATCCTTCAAATAAAATTCTATGGAAGGAGTTTGTTGGTCATTCACTGGTGGAGTTTAACAAAATATATGACAAGCTTGATGTCAAGTTTGATACATCGTATGGAGAGAGTTATTATAAACCATGGCTCGCAGAAGTAGTAGACGCACTAGTTAAAAAAGGTATTGCGCACGCCGATCAGGGTGCAATTATTGTTGATACA
>JAEUSG010000646.1 GCA_016788315.1 Fibrobacterota bacterium
GGCCTCTTTTAGTTTGTTTTTAACACCCAGTCTTACATGATCGATCTTTAATTTTTCAGATCTGAATTTAACAATTGGGCTATTTTCTCCCGTAAGAATACAAAGTGGTATATTGAGCTTTCGGAGCATAAGTACGCCAACACTATCAGCAGTGTTAAATCTTTTTAGTTCAATACCCGTGTCAGAGTAATACATGCTGCCATCGGTCCAGACACCGTCGATATCAGTAAAGACAATTTTTGGTAATTCAGCAATAGCGTTCATCTATACCTCTATTTGAGCATACTTGGGTATATAATCTCATCTTTGGGAATAGTCGTAGCAGCAGTTTTACCCAATACACTTTTCTTATCCACCCATTTAAAACCATCACCTGGACTAAGTAGGTGAAGATCGTCAATTCCAATAATCTCTCCAGCATGTATTTCCCTGTTTGCAGCTATTGATCTCTCAAGTTTGACTCGAGCAGCCTTTGCACCATCTGAAACGAATATCTTTTCTTCACCCATACTGCTGTGAATTAGCCTGATGTCTCTTACCATTCTAATTACACCATCGGGCCCTAAGGAACCAGCTTGATCAGTACCTTTCATACGACGATCAATTGTGACATGCTTTTCTATTATTGTGGCACCTAGAGCTACGGCAGCAACAGGAGCAGAAATACCAATGGTATGATCAGAAAAACCGACAAAATAATTGGGGTATTTTTTCTTTAAAAATGTTACTGTTAAGAGATTAACATTTGATGGCCTTGTTGGATATTCTGACACGCAGTGAAGAATAGATATTTTTTCATGATGCTTTACAATGGTTTCAAGGCCAGAATCCAGTTCTTCCTGACCAGCCATACCTGTAGATAGTATTATTGGGATTTTGGTTTTTGCTAATGCATCCAATAAAGGAAGGTTTGTCAGGTCCCTGCTCGCAACTTTTAGATAATCAGGAAGAAAATATTTGAGAATTGAAAGACATCCAAGACCACATAAAGTTTCAACAAATTCAAGTCCCTTAGATTTTGCATGCAGATACACTTCGTAATGCTGTTCATCTGTAAGTTCAAGATATTTGCGGTGTTCACCATAGGTGCGCCCGAATGAATGAGCTCCTGAGTATTCCCTGTTCATTTGGCTTTGAGACAACTCTTCGCTTAAATCTCTTTTTGTCATCTTTACTGCGTCCATTGGTGCAAGCGCGAGATCAAAGAGATCTTCACTTATTGGCCTTGATATCAGATCAACAATCAACTTGGCTATATCAACGGAACCATTATGATTTTGACCAATTTCACCAATTATATATACGCTATCACTTTTTATTGGCATTTATCTGTAACCTCATTTTGTTAACTACGTCTGGCATGGTATCCAGTAACTTTACCACCTCTTCTATTCCAAAGGTGTCATACATTGAAGATAATTTATGGTATAGTGTTTTACTGATTTCAAAATCATCCGGAGTATCTATCGTAAGACGGATTCCATCCAATAGAGGTTTTTCCTGAATCCATTTGATTTTGAATTCCTCAGGATGAGTGTATATATAGTTCGTAACATGCTCGTGATAATTTGAACCAACGGGAGCAGTTGTCTGAACTTTTTCCAGGGCAGCAAGAGTTACATATTCGGCCCAAAATCCAAAATGCGTTTGAATACTAGGTTTACCCGAAACATTAAATGCAACATAATGAGAAGTCGTGGTCGTTCCAATTTTAACTAGTTGCAATAACCTGTTACTATCTAAAAATGGGTTGTCGGAGCAAATGCGAATAATTTTATCCAAAGAAAACTGTTTAGCAGTATCTATAAATCTTTTTAGGACATTATGCTCTTCGCCTCGAAAAACCAAACAACCATACTTTGCAGCAGCATCACAAATTTTATCATCAGCAGAATTGTTAGTTGTAGCTATTATTGTTTTTGACAAAAGCCCCAACTTCAAAAGCTTCTTAATAACAACGTCTAGAATGCTTTCATCATCAAAGAAAGGCAGCATAACTTTACCGGGAAGGCGAGTTGAACCCATGCGCACCTGACAAACAATCCCAAAGCCATCTAACAACATAAATCACCTCAAATAAACATAGTGTTATGTAGATACAGAATTGATTTAAAATAGTTTAAAACAAGCACTTAGTCTTAGTGTTAAATTCCTCATCAGAACAATAAAAAAAACTTCTATTGTCACAACTGGTTCAGTTTGAATATCTTATTTACACACAAATATGAAAATCAAACTATTCTTCGGCGTATTTTTGAATAAAGTTAATGCTCAAGATCTAACTTGTTTGACCCTCCTCAAATACTTGGATGAAAATGTTTTTGAAATAAGATCCCTGTCAATCCACAATGGTGACCTGCCACTTGTATCAAAAAAAAACCTCAAATGCTTTCACTGTTTTAGACCTTTTAAAATTTCTGGAATAATAGGCTATACTTGGGGGATAATTACTTCAGACGTAATTTATTTACCAAGAGCAGAACTCTGGAAGTATAACCACTGGTTGCTTAAAATTCTAAAAAAACCCTCAATGAAAACAGTCGAGAACCTAATTGATGACATTTCGATTAGAACGGCTCTTGCAAGATTTAAAGGCATAAAAAATATCATTAAAGCCTATTCCCAGCACACAAAAGTATACGCTATTTCGCCACACGTAAAAAGTTTCAACTATGAGAAACACGGACTTACAACCGAGTCGGATATATTGTATCTTCCGTGCGACAATGGTATTTTCGAAGACAAAAGAATAAGAACAACATTGGAGAACATTATATTTATCAGCCTTGACATGGAAAGGAAAGGCATCGGTGACATCTTTAAGTTAGCAGAAGTATTTCCGAACCTGACATTTCATGTTGTTGGAAGGTGTTCCGAAATTTTATTAAACAGAATGTCTAATTAT
>JAEUSG010000653.1 GCA_016788315.1 Fibrobacterota bacterium
GATTAATACTGTTTGCAGAAGAGGCCGTTACAGTAAGATTGAAAAAACCTGATGAAGCCCCAAGAAAATTTAGACCCATATCTGCCGAAGTGTAAACTTTCGCACCTGAAACCGGAAAATACTTATCATCATATGAATCAATTTCTGCCCGTAGAGAGGCTATTCTTAGTGGACTATACTTAAAAATATTTCCTAAAGCAGATGCTTTATCCTCACTGCTTCTGTACTGTTCGAAAAGAATTACATATGAGAGCTTACCTATTCTGAAAATCTGGTGAGCAATAGAAGCAGTTATTCCAAGTTTCCGCAACGAATTATAGATATAGCGCGAAGAATCAGATGGATCCTGAATATACTTTCTGTCTCTGTAAAAATAAGCTTTTGCATCTGCTGCCAAGTATGATATCCAGAATCGGTCAGTCTTTAAACTCAGCATGTATTTTTCACGGCGCAAACCATATTGTGCCAATCCTTCAAAAGTTACAGCACGACCACCAAGATTATCATTTCTGAAACCTAAAAAACCTTCAAGTAGACGGACATTGTCATATCTGACGCCAAGAGAAAAAATATCCGGAAGCTTCTCTTTTACAACAACATTAAGGATAAAATTACCGGCAGAGTCAAGCGAAAAGGAAAAGTATGCCTGCTCAAATAAGCCAGTTGCGAGGATGTTTCGTATATCCCGCTCCATTCTTGTCTGGTTAAAAAGGCTCTTCTTTACCGTTGTCATTTCTCTAAGAATTATTGATTCGTCTGTTCTATTATTGCCTCTTATGAGTAAATCAAAAACCTTACCCTCATCAATGTTAATTGTTAAAATTCCGGTAGTATCAACAGAATATGATACAGTTGCAAGTGAGTATCCTTTCTCTAAATAATATCCTCTAATACTTTTTAATCTGTTTTTAAGACTATCCGGTTTCATTTTCATGCTATCCATCAACCCGGCCATTGAAATTATTTTTGCCTGAGCGAAAACTGATCCGCCCTTAACAACTATTTTATTGATTGATATCTGCTCATCATGTATCTGGTCGTGCAGAGTATGATTTTCCTGCTGATTTAGAATTGTAAGTATGCTGCCGATTTGATTGTCGACCGCTTTTTCTCCGGCTGCTATTCTTAATATGAGATCATTATTTCCTTCTGTGATTAATGAATCAAACTCAGGTATGATTATTATTGCAGAATCACGTTCAGTTCGGTGTGATTGATTTAACAGACAGAAAGAGACTACCTGATCGATAAATCTGAGCGGATTCTTCAGCTTCTCTTCGTTATAGAGCGGGGAGGGAACATGAATCGCAACAACTAGATCTGGATTAGATTTCAAGGCCACATCAATTGGCAGTACATTTGTAAAACCTCCATCTACCAGCATACCCATGTCATGCGAAAAAGGGGTAAAGAGAAAAGGTACAGCCAGAGATGCTCTCATAGCCTCAGCCAGTCCTCCCCTGTCGATAACCACTCTTTCACCCGTATAAAGGTTAGTTGCAGAGGCGCGAAAGGGAATTGGCAGACTGTCAAAATTAAATTTCGCCTGACCTATTGCCGGCAAGGTAAGTCCTATTAAATAATTAATAATTGAGTGACCATTTACTAGAGCATTAGGAATTGAAGGCTTTCCGTGGTCTAGACGAAACTCAGCAATAGCAGTTGCATCATCCTCTTTCCTAGTATAAAACACATCTCTTCTTCGCGGGTTATCGGTAAAAAGGCCGTTCCAATCAGCGCTGATTGCCATTTTCTGAATAGAATCGGCAGAAAATCCTGCAGCATAAAGTCCGCCAATTACGGCGCCCATGCTGGTTCCTGCAATAAATGATGGCTTAATCCCTGCCTTTTCAAGCGCTTTTAAAGCACCGATATGTGCAAATCCCCTCTCACTTCCTCCAGACAATACAAGAGCCACCCTTTTATTGGAAACGGTATCTGCTTGTATAAGTGCAGGCAGAAAAAAGAGAAGAATTAATAAACATGTAAATCTCATTTATATTAATATAGTCTAATATCCTGCACATATAGTATATTTGTTCCCCAATATAATTATGTTATATATACTAATAATTACCGCAGCACTTACTGCAGAGTGGAATTTCAGCGACCTATTTTTGTCTGATAGTATGCTATTATATGAACTTATTGAAAATGACTACCTATCAGATTCCGCAGAACCATACGTTAACCATAATTATAGAGTATTTTTCTCTTCTAATATCTATACGCCTGTTACTTTAGACGAAGCGCCTCTACTGCGTCGCAAAATCAAAACGTCAGTTTCAAACGATGATTTTTCATTTTACATCTCTCTTGGGGAAAATAGACAAAACCAGCTTTTGGCAACATCATGGACTGCGAAATACATACCAGTAAACAGAAAATACAGCCTGACATTAGGGACATACAGACTTAACGAAGGCTTAGGGCTAATCAATGGTAACTCACACAGAGGATCAACGCTGTCATATTATGACTCACTGTCATTTATTAAAAGTCTGCAAAACACACTTGGAAGCGCAACCAATGGCATAAAGCTTGCCATTAACGATAAATTCAAGTCGTATATCACTTATTCATGGAACGAAAAAAGGGCGACAGCTTCACTCTTCAGAGAAATCAATAAAGTTAACATTGGATTTATCGCTTCGATCAAACCGGAAATGGAGTTCGAACAATCCGGCCTTTCATTCAACTTACATTCTGACAGGTACGGTTTTTATACAATCACAAGCGAACTTGCATACACTAAAAATGGATACGCGGCAGCATTAAGTCAGACATTCAGAAATAGAAACAGCAATTTATCTGTAAATCTCTGGTCGCTCACCGATGATTTTGCTCTTCCATCAACACGAGGAACAACTCTATTTCCCGGATGGAGGAAAAACAGTAACAGTGATACAGATACTATAGAACCGAGCAGATTCGGAGAATCAGGCATTTCATTATCGTTTCGACGCAATTCGTCAATTTTTGATTTTACATTGGACGCAGGCAGCGGTATACTAACAGAAAAGAAAACCAAAAGAAAGACTTTTGAAACTTCAGAGGAACTGCGACTGAATAAATTAGTCGTAAATTCAGTTCAGCGAATGAGAATTACGGATTCTATTGCAAATGCACATACCAACTTAAAATTATCATACTCGTACAATTGTGAATGGCGGATGTCTAATAAGATCGACCTGTATTGGCTTAACAATGGTGATTCACATACTATTAAAAACTATACCACGCTAATGCTGACTAAAGGCAATTTCAACTTGAGTGGGGGCCCGCTTTTGTTAATCGACAATAACTTATCAACCGGAATACATCTCCGAGAAAAACTTGAGATCAAGCGTACAGGCGAATTAAATATCTTTTTTGAATCTATTCCAGTTCCAATTTTGCAGGCGTCAATATCATGGTATATATAATTAAGATCATTCTGACAATAGCGATTATATGCTTTACAGCGTGTTCATCTTACACACCCAAAACCTATAACAACATATCATTTATTGATGTTGGTCAGGGTGATGCCGCTCTTATCCAAAACAATGGGGAGAACATCCTGATCGATTGCGGTCCTGATAATGGTGCGGTTGACTCTTTTCTTACAAACAGAAATATTGACAAAATTGACTGGCTAATACTCTCTCATAATCATGCTGACCATTGCGGAGCACTTCAGGTGATCTCAGCAAAATTTGCAATTGGACATTTACTTTTTCCTAGAGGAATGAAATTACCTAACCATATTCAATTCGCTGACACGATATCTCTAGTCGAAGGTGATATGCTTAATTTTCAAAATGAGCTAAAGATGACAGTCCTTTGGCCCTGTAAAATAATTCCACAAGATGCAGATTCAGCAAACCACTATTCGTTAGTTTGTCATTTCCAAACCACCGATTTCAGCGCACTTTTCGCAGGAGATATTGATTTTGATGCAGAGAAAGAGTTTATCAATTCCATTCCAACTGATGTTAATTTCCTAAAAATTCCCCATCATGGTTCGAAAAACAGCACATCCTGGGAATTTATTGAAAAGCTAAACCCTTTTCTGTCTGTAGTAAGTGTTGGCAACGATAATGATTACGGACTGCCGGATAGCAGTGCACTTTTCCGTATTAATGCAGCGTCCTCTGTATTGAGGCGGACGGACATTGACGGTACAATAACAATCAACTGCTCTGAAGCACTTTCGCAACACCGTCGCATGCCATCTGAGCCATAGCACTTCTGGTCTCGGATGT
>JAEUSG010000767.1 GCA_016788315.1 Fibrobacterota bacterium
GATTAAGCAGTGCAGTAATTAGGACTAGGGGGATGAGTCGCATTAAAAGAAGATATCCTTTGTTCCTGCGAAATAGAATAATCAGAATTATTAGAAGTGCTGAAAGAAGAAGTTGAATCTTTACAGAGAAGACAAAAAATAGAAGTACAGACAGTGCAATTACTGCGAAAAACCTGCTTAATCCGGAAAATCCTGCTTCGCCTTTTTCAATCACGTTGTCAGGTGAAAGGTCGCTCTTTGCTATTATGTCAAGCGTCTTATAGGCGAGCAGCGCAGTAACGGCACCGGTAATTATCGAAGCTGGGCCGAGCAACGGGAATTGCCAGAAAAGTATGGTATTCTGGACGAAAAGAAGGTTTACAACAGCAATCTGTGTCACAGAATGTATCAGAGCACCACTCATACTAATGCCGAAAAGAGATAAAATTCCTCTTTTGTATGTTAATGCATGAAGTAAAGACATTGCTATTGTTGCGGTTAGGCCGGCAGTTCCGCCGATGACTATAGATGTAAAGGGCTGGCCGCCTATAAATCCACCCAAGAGTGTTCGCAGAACTGTTACGGTGATTCCGCCTCTGATACCGTAAAGTGCTATAGCCGCAAGCGTGAAAGCGTTTGCGAGTCCCGGTTTAAGCCATGGCAGGAAAGGCGGGGCTGGTATGGCAAGTTCAAGGATATTAACAGCAACTGCAAGAGTGAGAAGTGAGGCAAGCCGCCTTTCTCTTAGCTGGTTCTCATTCGACAATTGCATCATATTCACTTTCATCAGATTCTATTGTTATTACCAGCTTATTAGGTACGCAGATAATTTTTTCTCCTGCGCGTTTGATTCTGCCAGTGTGTACACAAACCCTGTCAGGGCATGGCGCAGAGCTGATCCAAATGGCGCCATTCTCCCGTTCAACTATTATTTGTCCGTTTGCTGCTGCAATCGTATCAACTTTCCTGTCATTTGTTGAAAGGGGCCAATTGGCATATCTGCTGTTCATAAATTCAATATCAGCGGAGTAGCCTTGCTTCTGTGACGAAAGAAAACGGTATGAGATGTAGACTGATAGAATCAGCAGGAGAGCAATCAAAAAGTCGGCAGGTCTGATCTTTTTCTTCATTGTCAAAACAGTGTTTGAAGGTGCCAATAACCGGCAGATCTTTTCCCGGCATCTGTTCTCTTGTCGTTCCATTTGACTAAATACCAATTACCTCCGGAGCCCCGCATTTCCAGTTCTGCTCGTCCGCATATGGAATCATTTGTAAGCACTATTGTGTAATCCCAAAATGCAGACACTGAATCTCCT
>JAEUSG010000811.1 GCA_016788315.1 Fibrobacterota bacterium
GAAATACTTTTTCCTGTTATAGGATTAGCTAATCTAAATAAAGTCCAACTTCAGTACCCGATACTAGGTGAAAATGGAGTTTTATATCATTCCGATTTTATGATTAGTATTGGTGGATCTCAATTTGCAATCGAGATAGAAAGTGCGATACATAGAGAGAAATCAGTTCATATAAAGGATACCGAACGACAAAATGCTCTCATAGCAACTGGTTTCACTGTTTTGAGATATGTCACTTCTGAATTTCAGCAGAACACACAAAAAGTACAAGACCAACTTAAAATAGATCTGCGCCTAAATCAAAAATCCGACTCAGATACAATATTAAACGCTGAAGAGCTGTTTTTACTTTTCTTCGAGCGTGAGTTTGGTAATGCGTGTGGCCGCTTTACAGAATTTTTATTAGAATTGTATATACATAATGATTTGGAAAATACAAAGATTCATATTTTAGATTATTCTTTGTCTTATTGTCTACTCACCATGATTGAACATGACATACGCACAGTTATTGAACATGCAATGAAAATTTGGAATGTTAATTTATTTATTCCAGAACTTATCATTGATACGATCGCAATGACATCTGATAGAGCCTTATTCGAGAGCTGTTGGAAAGAATACACTGAAATAATCTGGCATCACCAGAATTCTTTGTATGCATGTGCTGATATAATAACAAAACCAACTATTATTAACTCAGATAAACCTCAAGATCCAATTAAGAGCATGTTTTCTGTCAATTATGATGTAATACTGCTGGATCAGCCTCTTGAATCTTTCACAAATGGTGTGGAGTTTTATCAATTTATTTACAAACTATTTAAGATAACAGCAACTGATGGAAGGTTGGAAGTTTTACAATCAAGAGAAGAAGGCAGAAACATAGATGTCACGAACCCCCAGTGGCACAGGTTAAGCAATCTGGAACGGCCGAGTTATATTTCAGAGTCAATTGCACTCTTCTATCTTTTTCGTTGGTTTTCTCACCAAGCCTTTAGGGACGGTCAATATGCAATAATTGAAAAAGCATTGTTAAAAGGATCTGTACTTGGTGTTCTACCGACAGGTGCAGGAAAGTCTGTCTGTTTTCAGATACCAGCACTTTTAATTCCAGGTATTTCGCTGGTTGTCAGTCCTTTAAAGTCACTAATGCTAGACCAGCATCGTATATTAAAAGAACGACATAAACTACTATGTGTATCTAGGATTGCTAGTGATGTCACCCCATCTGAACAGAAACGGACTATAGAAAAAGTTTTAGATGGCGAAATAAAATTGCTGTATGTTGCACCGGAACGGTTACAGATGGTGGAATTTAAAAAAAATCTGGAATCGATTATGTCTCGAATCTCCTTATTAATATTAGATGAAGTTCATTGTCTATCTGAATGGGGACATGATTTCAGACCATCATACCTTTCTGTACGAGATCTTATTGAAAGTAACACTCGCTCTTTTGGGCTAATTGCCCTAACCGCCACTGCTCCAAAATTAACACGTGAAGATATTTGTACGCAACTGAATTTAGATATAGAAACTGATACCGTAAATGCATCGACTCTGGACAGAGTAAATTTAAGTTTTGAAGTACGCAAATTTAATAACCAAGAAGAGAAGATTGGATGGGCTACTGTTTTTCTAGACAAAAATGGAAATAATGTATTCCTTAAAACCCATCCTAATATTAGACTCAAGGATGCTTCTGGTATTTTTTTCTCTCTTTATGGTACTGCTTCTGGTAAAAAGACTAGCCAGTTGAACGTAAAGAATATCAAGAAAAAAATGGAAGGAAAAAACTATACTATCGATTATTATTGTGGAGAAGATAAGGGTGAACAAGTCTGCCCGTATTGTAAACACAATGAAGTAATATATCATGCTGGGCATAATGGTGCTTATAATGAATATAAGTGTCATGTGTGTCAGAAATTATACTCATCTGACAAATCAAAACTGGATTGCCTACCAGTCTCTGCAATGGAATCTAATGGAAAATGGATGTGTGTTGATTGTAAAACACAATTTAAATCGGAAAACTACAAAAAAGGCATCAAGAATCACTATACTTGTTCTAACTGTAATAAAAACTGGACTGATTCTCCAGGATACAAAAACAAATCTTGGGACATCGAAAAAGGTCGCATACAAAAAGAATTTACAGAAGGAAAGATTCATCGCATTGCAGCTACAAAAAGTTTTGGCATGGGAATTGATAAGCCAGACATTAGATATGTAATTCATATTATTCCACCAATTTCTCTTGGAGCTTATTATCAGGAAGCAGGAAGAGCAGGGCGTGACGAAAAGCATTCTCACAACATAATGCTTTTCGTTGCGCCAAGCATTGTTTGTTCTGAAGAATTGTTTAGAGGTACATTAAAACTACCGATTTGTTTTAAATTGAAATCCCTTGAAAAGGGAGGCGTGTATTATCAGGGGTGCCCATATCGGTCAGACTATAATGATGTTTGCGATGTATATCACATGTTTCAGTTTATTCTTGATAAAGATGTTGTCAACGTAGCACAAGAAACCTGTATAAATGGAAATGAACAAATTGAGCTTATTCAATATAAAAAAGCCTGGATTGATAAAGAAACAAAGGAACTAAATCATTTTTATTCTGTGCACTTTATCAATAAAGTAAATATGGCAGAAATCGTAGTACCGTTTGCAGATAATAACAGTAAAATTCTGCAATCCAATTTAGTTCTATTTAGAAGTATCGGTTTAATTAGTAAATACACCATCGACTATAGTGCTAAATCTTGCAGATTCACTAAACCAGTTTTTAATGCAGGAAACAAAAAACATGTATTTGATAAGACGGATATC
>JAEUSG010000822.1 GCA_016788315.1 Fibrobacterota bacterium
GATCAGCCCTGGTCGAGTGTTCCCGCAGTAAGTTTTAAAAAGGGCGATATCGTTGAGCTTGATGAGCGGGAAGAGTACATGCGCTGGGGTGAGTACAAACTTGTTAAGATTCGGGGAGATATTGCGGTACTTATTGACCACAACAGCAGTCAGTACATGGGGACGGATTGGGAGTCCTCTGATTATTTCGAAGTACCGAAAAAAAAGATAAGAGCAAAGCCTAAAGATTCAGGAAAGTCAATTAATGTCGGTGATTTAGTGGAGTATAAATGGGAGAATAGCTGGTTCTATGGAAGAGTTACCGGGATAAACCGCGGGCAGTATTCACTGGATCAATATCACAGCAGTCAGATGGATATGTGGTTCGAACGAAGCAAGCTCCGCCATCCGGTAAAAGAAAATTTCAGTAAATTCTCACTTGGTGAAAGTGTTGAGTATTATTGGGATTATTCATGGAGAAAAGCAACGGTCAAAGAGATAAAGGGACTCTTTACACTTATTCATGATGAAAACGCCGATTGGGATGGCTGGGTACATCCATATCTATTAAGGAAGAAATAGAATATGGAAAAAGTAGAAGAGACCAAAAAATTTCGATAAGGTTTAGTGTAAAATGGACCAGGATTTTAAACGATTCGCAGAGAAAAACCGTAAGCTTTTACGTAAGTTTGAATGGCAGCGATTCAAGTTGCTATCACTTCTTGTTTTGTTGCTTTTTTGCAGCTTTGGGTTGGTTCATTTCCTAAGTCTAATCATTGAATCTGATTGGATCTATCTTGGTTTTTTTGCCGCCCCTGGAATTGGGGCTTTTTATCCGGTAATTTTGTTTGATAGATTCAGAAAGCAGGTCAGTCTGCAAATCGGTACCGCTTTCATCAGGGATTATTTTCCGGAATTTATACCGGACACAGGAGCTAACTCTGATAAGATTTGCAAAGAATTTGCAAACCATGCCGGAAGAGCAATTCTAGACAAAGAGAATGTCTATTTCTTTTCAAACAACTCTGCTGGAGAAATTAACGATAGCCACTTTCTGAAAATGCCAATGGTCTGCTGGCTTGATCTTGGAGTCGAAAGAACAGGAATTTCACCTACCGTGAATAGAAATAAAGATGCAATGCGAGGAAAAGATGGTGTTCTTTTAGTTGTTCCCATGTCAGCATTTAACGATAGTCCAGATAATGGAAAACGGTTCGAACAACTAATGAGTCTCCTGCCGGAGTCTTCTTATAAAGCTGGTTTTTTTGATAGTGAACGTATTTATCTGTTCTATAAATGTGTTCTGTTCTTAAGACCTGCATGGTTGAAGTCTATGTTGGGTCAGGGAATTTACCGTACATGGTATATGAATGTCAAGAATGTAGTTACACTTTTCCAAGCGGTACATTTTAAACAGGCTTTATAATAATGTGCATTAAGAATATGAGAATTGCAGCATTCTTTATACTTGTTCTGGTATCGTCATCTCTACTTGCAGCAAAATCAGATAACTATTTGAAAAATCCTGCGGCTAGAAAAGCATATCTAGAGAAGATGCTGAAGGAGCTTTGTACTGAAATCGGCCCGCATTCAGTTTTTGATACGACAGCGTTCCGTAAAGTTTCAGATGCTGTAAAACGAGAAATGAAAAGCAGCGGGCTGGAGGTATTAAGTGACGAATATTCCTTTAAAGGGTGGAAACTCCTTGAAAAACCTCTTTTTACCACTGGAGGAAATGCTATTCCTGTGGCAGTCTGTCATGGTAGCTGCACACCTCCGCCCGATGGGGTGAGGGGGACCGCGCAGCAGGTTTACTTTAAGGAATATAATAAGACGCTTTATACACTTACAGATAAGAATGGGAATATCTGTCTGCATTTGATTCCGCACGGCCCTCCGGGAACAGCTGCCGCACCGATGCCATTTACATCAGCGATTCCACTTGTTGATTCTTCTGTAAATGAATATCCGGATGTGTTTGAAAAGGAGTCAAAAGTTCCTGTCGTTATGATAGGAAGTGCAGATCTGCCGGTTCTTGAAAAGGCGGTTAAGGAAAAAACAGAGGTTTATTGCAATTTTAAGACAGTGTACGTGCCCAAGATGAAAAGCCAAAGTATCGCCGGCACATTAAGAGGAAAACGGCGGGATGAAATTCTTCTGATTGGCCACCTGGATACTGTTTATGATTCTCCCGGTGCTAATGACAATACTGCAACGGTTATTATGCTGATGATGCTGCTCTTTTCCAGGGTGAATGTCAGTCAGGATATGACAATAACGGTGCTTGCCACTTCCGGTGAGGAATATGGTAAACTCGGGGCATGGAGTTACCTGAAGAGACGGGAGAGGGAAGGTACACTTAAGGATATAAAATTTGCTTTGAATTTTGATTCCATGACCTGGGGAGATAAACAGCTGCTTTTGAATTCCACAAATGAGATGCTGCTTGAGATTGTCGCAGAGTCAAAGAAGCGCCTTGGTTATGATGTGTCAATTGACAATATCCGCAAGGATTTTTATCTTGATGCCGCTCCATTTTTTAATGCTGGTATACCGGCTCTATACATAAATACCCGCGGTCTGCCAATTGAAGAGATATACCGCCTTTATCACCACCCTGCTGATGTTCCTGCGTCAGTCAGACCTGAGTTTGTTGAAAAGTGGTATCTGCTTTTTGATCAGGCGCTGAATATTCTGCAGAGTAATGGTTCGCTGAAATAATAAGCCCCTCATAACTTGTTAGAAATGAGAGGCTTATTATATGGGCGGTACAGGAATCGAACCTGTTGCCTCACTTTTATAAAAGCTTTAATTACATTGCCTTAGCTAGTGAGCGTTCTTGGCCTGTCTCCATATTGTTGCTATCCTTGTCAAAAACCAGCTTTTGAAGGTCTGAATTTCTGAAAGATAAATACCTTTGGAAACAAGAAAGTGTTTTATGCCCGCTTGCCTGCATTATCGTAAAATGGGAGTGTCCGACGTTGTGCCAGTTAGTTAGAGCAGTATGCCTTAAATCATGAAAATGAAGTCTATCTAAACCCGCTCTAGAGCATCCTGAACGAAAACCTTTCTTTATCTGCCTAACCCTTGAACCGTCTTTATGGTTAAAGAGATACAGGCTTTCAGGGCACTTGTTAATAAGGTCTAGGAGCGTTTCTTTTAACTCACTAGCAATTGGAACATATCGACTCTCATTGTTCTTGGTGTCTCGAATAAAAACTACGTTCCTGAAGAAATCAACATCAGATTTCATAAGATTCAGAATTTCGCTTTTTCTACATCCTGTGAAATACGCAAAAGATACAATCGGTTTAAGATGTTCAGGCATTTCTTTTGTCAGCCTGTCGAACTCAATTCTATCGATAGTAATATCTCTCACATTATTTTCAGGAAGTTTTTTGACCAGTGAACAAGGATTTTTAACACCACAGATATGACCAATTTTAAGTGCATGATTTATTGCGGCACAAAGTAGTTGAAATACTCTGTTAACAGTAGCTGGTTTTAGTTTCGCATCTGGCTTATCCGGTGAATTGCGAACCTTTTGCTTGTAAACAGTAGATTGCAACCATTTTTCAAGAGTCTCTTTTGTTAGGCTGTCTATTGTATGGCATCCAAATTCTTTCAATGCAAAAGCATAGAAATAGCCATATTTTACAGCACATTTTCTGAACTTTAAATGTTCATTCCAATAAAGATTTAGAATTTCAGACAGTTTCAAATTCATTCCCTTTGGCCTGTCTGGAAAGAACTTGTCCGTTGCCAATTCTGCTTTAACCCTTGAAAGTGCTTGGTGTGCAAGTGTTTTACTTTGGCCGATAAATTCTTGGACTCTTTTACCATGCCTGTAATAGTCGATTGCCCAACCCCTTCTGGTTTTTTTTACTCCCATAGCAACCCCCTATCAGGGAGTGCAATGATTTTAACTTTTTCAAAGAACACGTCTTTTTTTACCATAACTGAAAGCCCCTTTCTGGAGACTGACAGTAAAGACATTTGGAGTACTTTTTTAAGATAAATCATTGCACCTTACCCCTGAATACATTTTTAGATATTATGAATGGCTGTTATGTAGTTTGATTCTATTACTTTGGCAATGTCCATTTTTCTGAATCTTACCGTTCGGCCTAATTTGCAATATGGAATAACTTTCCTGAAAACCATGTTGTAAATTCTTGAACGTGGAACTTGCAGGAGTTCTGATAACTGGTTGACTGTGTAAAATCCTTCATTCGTTTCCATATTATTTCCCTCTTTTCTGGAAGTTCAATTTAGCCTGCATTAACGCAAGTTCACTCATGCCCCTGTATGTTCGGCCTTCTCTGAATCTGAATAAGGGACAACTAGGAGCAGAACAACCTTTTACAAGACTGCGATTTCCTCCCATACATTCAACACAATTTCTGTGAATAGCTTTTAAGGGTGTATTTGTTTTCATATATCCAATTCCTTTTTATCATGATTATTGTTTTGAGGTTTACTGTTTTCACTCATGTATTGCATGACTCTTT
>JAEUSG010000837.1 GCA_016788315.1 Fibrobacterota bacterium
GCCCTCTCAAAATCTCTTCTATTACCATACTTTCCCACGACGCCCCCATCTTGGGGTGAGATTTCAATGTTTCCCAGTCGCGAAGATGAAGAAAATGGTGACAAAGACCAGAATCTCTTAGGTATCCTTTGGGATGTTTAACAATTCGTTTTATTGCATGTTTTTCGTAAGATGGAATAGTTCGCCAAATAAAAGTTCCATGGGCAATTTCAAAATAATCACGGATTGTTGGCTGCGAGACTCCAAGCGCTCTCGCTACATCTGAGTAATTTATTACTGTTCCTGACAAATTTGCTAGCAATTCTACAAATAAAGTAAACTTAACTTTATCTAAGGATGGAAACAGTTTTGCGATATCCCGCTCTACATATGTTTTTATGTAGTTCTCCATCCATATTTCGTGGAAATGTTTCTTTCTTGATAGCCAAGGCTCTGGATACCCACCACGAATCCAATACTTTTTAACTGCCGAGAAAGTGGAATTCTCAACAAGAGAAAGCAGGGTTTCTTTTCTTTTTGGAATACTATCAATCTTAAGAGCTGTGAAAAAATTACTTTCCATTCTTGATTCTGTTTCCAGAAAAGAGAATGGTGCCATCTCAATCACGCCAACCCTGCCAGCAAGACTTTCTGAAACTGAGTGCAAAAGTTCAGGGGAACTCGAACCAGTTATAACAAAGCGCCCTCTTTTGTTGCGGTTTGAGTCAATAGCAACACGAAGAGCAGGGAAAAGTGTTTGGCATAACTGAGCTTCATCTATTGCAATTTTTTCGCTATATTCCCGAAAAAAAAGATCTGGATCTCTTGAGATCTCAAGAAAATCTGACCTTTTTTCCAGATCGAATAACTGCCATTTTTCAGGTAGAGATTTTAGCAATGTTGTTTTCCCGCATTGTCTTGGTCCTAAAATTACAACACACGGAAAAACTGCAAGATACGACTGAACAATGTTAAAATACATTCTTTTCATATCTTGCAATATAAAACATTGTGTTTGAATTTGCAAGGTCAATTACTTTCTTGCGACAACCCCTTTTTAGACCAATGATGATCAAAGTTTATCTCTGACAATATGACAGAAATAGCCGTTCGGATTCTTTTTTAAGTAATCCTGGTGGTACTGCTCAGCAGAATAAAATGCTCCTGCAGGTACTATTTCAGTTACAGATTTCCTCTTTAATGTACTTTCTCTATCAAAACGGCTCTTCATCTCAATTGCCTCTTTTTGCTGTTGAGGAGTTAGATAAAAGATAGCCGATCTGTATTGTGTGCCAATGTCATTATGCTGACGGTTTTTTGTTGTCGGATCGTGAAGTCTGAAAAATAAATTCAGCAGCTCAGAGTAGGAAGTCATAGAGGGATCAAAAACAACTTTAACTGCTTCAGCATGACCGGTTTCACCTGAGCAGACACTTTCATAATCTGGATTTTTTACATGGCCGCCGATGTATCCCGATTCAGCATCGATAACACCTTTGACCTGTTCAAATAGCTTTTCCACCCCCCAAAAACAGCCTCCTGCAAAAAAAGCAGTTTGACTATTCGGATTTTTATTACTGAATAGATAAGCATAGTGGCCATAACCCTGTTTCTCAAGGTCTGTCGACTTAATGAATTCAAGTGAAGCTGAGTTGATGCAGTAACGCAAACCGGTTGGTGCAGGCCCGTCTGGGAATAGGTGGCCGAGGTGTGATTTTGCAAGCAGACTTTTCACTTCGGTACGTGTCATACCTGCTGAATTGTCATCATATTCGGCTACCGAAGAGGGGAAGAATGGTTTTGTAAAACTGGGCCATCCTGTACCGGAATTGAATTTATCCTTTGATGAAAACAGAGGTTCACCGGATACAACATCAACGTAGATACCTTCTTCATGGTTATCCCAGTACGCATTTTTAAATGGAGGTTCTGTACCGCAAAGCTGAGTTACACTAAACTGCTCTGCTGTTAATTTTGATTTGAGTTCACTTTTATCCATAAAACCTCCGGACTTGGCCGTTTTGCCATTTTCTGCTGATCCGCATGAAGAGTAGGCAAAAAGCATGGATATTGTTAATAATTTCAGTAAAAACATTTTTCCTACCTCCGTAATAGAGTATACGAAACATTCTATAATTTTTCAATGTATGTTAATGAAATGCTAAAATGTAATTTTATTGTAATATTGACTCTTTATATTCAGGAGTATGATGACAGAACCAACAGTACTAGTAGTAGATGATGAAGTTGATATCCTCGAGCTTGTCTCCTTTCATCTGGAAAGAGCTGGTTTTAATGTTCTTCAGGCGAAAGATGGAGAAACCGCACTCTCAATCTTGTGGGACGAAAACATAGATCTTGTAGTTTTGGATCTTATGCTTCCCGGCATTAACGGTTTGGAAGTACTCAAAAATCTTCGAGAAAATAAGCGAACTGAATCGCTGCCGGTGATTCTTGTAACTGCAAAAACCACTGAAGTTGATAGAATAGTAGGTTTTGATCTTGGAACAGATGACTATGTTTGCAAGCCATTCTCTGTGAAAGAGCTCATTGCAAGAGTAAAAGCACTCCTGAAAAGAAGCGGCAGTTATGGCGGTGAAAACACTTTCAATGCACAGGGATTCAGCGTAAACTTTACAAATCACAAAATATTTGTCGATATGAAGCCGGTTGAGTTTTCTCCCAAAGAGTTTGCCATCCTAGAGTATTTATACCGGAACCGAAATGCAGTCATAGGTCGAGATCAGATTCTAGATAAGGTTTGGGGCATGGATACCTCTGTTGATGATAGAGTGGTAGATGTAAACATCACTCGCATAAGAGAAAAAATGGGGGTAGCAAAAAAAATCATCCGTACAGTTAAAGGCTATGGATATATCTTTGATCCCGATGCTCTTAATAAGGATTAATATTCTTGAAATCTCTTAGATACAAAATAAGCTTGCCGATTATTGCTATTATAATAGTTTTAATAGCCTTAGTG
>JAEUSG010000838.1 GCA_016788315.1 Fibrobacterota bacterium
TCTTTAAGGCCGATGAAATTCCGTGAATATGCATAGTAACCATTACCATTAGGCGAAGTCGACTGATATTCTAAATTTTCAGAACTTGGATTGATATTTCGTTCTTGTATAAACGCAAGGCCGGTACCTGCATCAAGAGTCATATAAAAATGGTTAGCGTTAAAATTAATTCCGCCTGTAACAAGCGCAGACAATGTCATTCGGCTGGTCGTTTCTTTATCAAGGCCAGAATATGGATATTTACCATAAGAAGCTGTACCTAATTTTGCCATACCTTGTAAATATGGCTGAGCACCGCTAATCGGCTTATACATACGATATCCAAGACCTAAATTATATGAATTGACATCGTAGCTCTGGTACATATTTCCACTAGACATGATTTCTTTGGCATAGTTGAATTGAAAAATCCCAAGAATGGATCTTTGCGGAGATAATCTTCTATCGAAACCGACAACAAAACCGGAACCATTCTCTAGTACTAGCCCAAACGGCTGAACAAAAACCCTGTTATTATAAAATTTATGTTCAACAGGTTCTGCTATAGGTTCTGGCGTTGGTTCGGGAGCTGGTTTTGCAGTTGCCCTAGCCATTCGCATAAATGGTAAAGAACTATAAACTCGGAAACGGAAAAACAGACCACTATCTACCTGTGTTGCTTCTACTTTTGCTGATTTTGGATAAAGCTCTGCATAATCCCGAAGAAATCCTGCGGTGTCACATGTTAGCTCTATTCCATCAACTGCAGCGATTGCTTTAGGTAAAACTGCTTTAACAGGATGCGCCTCAAGGCTCAAATTGTTGTTAAATATTGACAACAAAGTTTTACCATCTGGCCATTCCGGAGGGCAGGCAGGAGGGAGAGGTTTCTTGCCGGTATCTAATATTGTTCCTGGTTGCGGTATGCGTAAATCAACATCCGCAGCAATCCATACTCTGCCTTTTTTTCCATTCGGAAACCAATGCTTTGAATTACTAAGATTATTAAATGTTGTTCGTACTTTGTCATCTGTGGCAATTTCAGCATCAATATCATCTGTTGCGCGAAGCAATTTCCCATCAGCACTTTGTGAAAGTTTATTGAAGGAAATTCCAAAACTTTTAAACATCCCGGAAACGTCAATCGGTAATGAATATTGTACAGTTGCTTTGGTTGGTACGCCTATAAAGTTCGAGAAATTTTGTAAATATTCGAACTTAATAAGCGGAGCTAAATCTTTAACGTCACTCAAATCACTGCTACCCGGCATATCAGTGTCAAGAGTTGCATTTGCTGATAAAGGATAAATTATTTGAAGAGGTTGTAATGTAAACTTTGCGATACATGGCTCCTTAGAGGAATTCCAGGTGTCGTTAAGTTTTACACGCATATCAATTGGATGGTTTGATGGACAGTCTGTTGAAACATATACCCATTCTGTAAGTGAAACTCCTGTTTCTTTCGTATGCATCTCACCAAGTTCAATTTCTGATTCTGGACGGATATATACATAAGGGTCTAAAGACTCAAGGAACGCAGACGTACTGAACCATGGTTGATCGCTTTGATTTTTTATCATGATTCCAATCTTTACCCATTCTCCGGACTCTATTATTCCATCATTTTCACCAATACCGCCAACCTCCTCAAAAAGTGTAGTTGATGCAGGTATAGGCATAAGGGCGCAAGAACTAGACACCGAGATCTGTTTAGAAACTCTTGATTCTTTCTTCACAATGTTTATAATATTCTCGACAGGCTTATGTCCAAGCCAGGCAGCAATCATAGATTCGCTGAGCTTACGTGTAGTGACTTGTCTGCCAAGTGCTTCAAGAGCAGATATTCTTGACTCGCCGGAACTAGGTATTCTTTCGAATGAAGCGTCAATTTTATTTTCTATCTGTTCATTTAAAACCCTCATT
>JAEUSG010000840.1 GCA_016788315.1 Fibrobacterota bacterium
GCACCGCCCGTAACAAGGTTGTATGAAGCCCCTTGATCTAGCGTACCGGAAGTTATGGTTAAACCACTTGTTGACAATCCAACATCAGAACCTAAAACAACCTTGCCTGAAGGCTTATTTATCTCAAAGGTTCCAGTCGGCCAGACAGCGTTGACTGCCTGCCTTAAATTCTGTATTCCTGTGCCATTCATGGTAAACGCGGTAGTTCTAGCAGTGCTCGTTGCGGTTTCTCTATATATCAGATCTTTGGCTACTGTAATTGTACCGCCAATCATATCATTGATATCAGTGATTATCAGACTATCTCCTACCTTGACTGTCCCGTTTATTGTAATGCTTCCGGCTGTATTAAGTATCATTGTACCAATGGTATCATTTGTCATAGTAATGGAAGGGCTACCAGAAGGTATATAAAACTTTGATGCATTCTTTGTGAATTTACCAGCGGTAGCCGAAAATATTGCTCCTTCGAAAAAGAAAGAATCTGTTGCTGGAGGAGTAAATGTTCCACCTGTTAACGTAAAATCGCCTTGACAATGAAAACGTTTTGAACTGGCTGTAAGAGTACCACTTGACTGAACAAAATTACCTGTACCGACTGTTAATGTATATGCACCCTGGGTTATTGTACCCTGGTACCCTGTCATCCGGAATCCCTTGACAGAAACATTTTGATTAAAAGTACAGTTTCTGCTGCAAGTACCATCGAATATGGCCGTATCGTTAACTCCTGGTACTACACCACCGTGCCAGTTTTTTACATTTGACCAGTTATTATCATAACCTTGGCCGATCCATGTAAAGTTGGGTACAGTATCAGTAAAAACCATTACATGTATTGTCGAATCAACTAATTCATACCACGATACTGGTACAGAATCATTACGTGCACATACAGTAAATGGGGTACTAGGCCGATATTTGGCAATTGTCCTAAATGCTTCAGGATCTTTACTTTTCATGCAGGTCCAATTTAACCCACGATTACGAGTTCTTAGGCAATGAAGTATGCTAAATTCATCTTTAAAAACCACGTAAAAGGTATCATAACTTGACGTATCAAAAACGACTCTCATGAAACCGTAGCCTGTTGCGTCGCCGCTTATACCTGCTCTGTAAACAGTATCCTGAGCATAAAATGTGGTGTCTGACGGTTTAAAACGTGAATGCAGTACAGGCATATTCGAACCCTCATTCCTCCAGACCATGTGTATTGAGTCCGAAGGAGATGTGCCCAGAAAAACGTTATCTGTATTTGCACCATTCCAGGAGCAAGCATTAAAAACTTTATTCTGCACATGCCCCCATATTCTGAACTGCGAAGGTTGATAATGCCTCAAATACAGGTATTGGTCTGAATTAAATCTACCTATTTCAGGATAGTACGAATTTGCGCTCCCAGGCATAGTATCTAGAACCCAGTCTGTTCTTTGTGTTGGAAACAGACCCGACGCACCAGTAGTATAGCGTCCTACCCTCC
>JAEUSG010000006.1 GCA_016788315.1 Fibrobacterota bacterium
CGTGTCAACGGTGTTTCAACATTACCTGTTGTGACCTTGTAATACATCGAAGTACCTACATTAATGCTAGCCTTGGAACCGTTAAGCGTGACAATTCTGGGTTTCGCCAGAACTCTTGCCAATTTGTCAGTTTCCAAAGCCTTTAGTGTAAGCATGAAATTATCCGGTAATATACCAATAGAGCCAAATTTGAAGCCTAGAGTCTTTTCAATTTGAGCTTTACCAGTTGTATACGAAAGCCCTGGAATCAAATTGCCACCTAGACTTAAGGTAGAATCACGAGTTGTTTTTGAAGTTGCTCTTAGGCCGATATCTTTACCATTGTCAGTATAGAATTCAGCAATAATGCACTCGATGGATATTTGAGGTGTGGGTACGTCTATTTCATTAAGGAAATTCTCAACCTGTTTAATGAGTACCTGTGTTCCCATGACAAGAATACCGTTTTGCTCTTTGATAACCTGAACATTACCTACAGGAATAGATTTCGGAAGAATTGTCGGTACATTATCTGCTTTTACATGTCGCAAATGGATAAGTTTAGATTGCGAAAGTGCTTCACCTGATGGTGTGGTTGCATTTCTTTCGCCAACAAGCAATATGCCGTCATCAACAGTATATGTGTATCTAGTACCAGCCAGGAGACGTTGAATTACCTCCTGCACCGGTTTGTTTTGCAGCATAGCGTCTACGCTGCCCTTAACCTGGTCGTATGTTATGAAATTAAGCCCAGCCTCCTCAGCCAGCTCTTTAAGCACCTCGCCTAAATCTGCACCTGACACTTTAAGGTTAACCTTGCCATCTTCCACTTCCATGTCAAATTTCTTAGGTTTATTAATCGGCTTTGCAACAGGCTTACCCTCTTCGTCAACACCATCACCGAGGGCTACCATATGAACATCCCCCTTCTTTTTTAGTGTATATCCATTCGCTTCAAGCAGTGCTTTAAGTCCATCCTTTAACGCTATTGCCTGTAAAGAGCCGCTTATCTTACCTTTCAACCCCTTTTCAAGGAGTAAATTCAAAGGAGCCTGTTTATTAAGTGCATCAACAAAATCCTTTAGCTTAACATTCTTTAACACAATGTTTTTAATGCTGTCGGGAGTAATGTTAACTGTCATCTCAAGTTCTTCTACGTTTTTAGTGATTCTGTAAACATCACCCTCTCGTATCCAGGAAAGGTTATAGCTTCTGGTAAGTGCATCAAGCAGACCATTTAACGGCAGTGCTTGCAGATAAATAGTTACCTTCAAATCGATATCCTGGTCGACAATAATATTGACGTTGTGGACAACAGAGAGTGATTTTGCAACATCTCGTATATCGGTATTGCTGAAGTTCATGCCGTCTACAGCAGGAAAAAGCAAAGCAACAAAAGCTAAAACAATCAGAACCTTGTACATATAACCACCTTTATACTGAAACCACGCGCAGGAGCTCTTCCATTGAAGTTATCCCTTCACGTACTTTAGCTAAACCATTTATGTGGATGGGGCGCATTCCGGAACGCATTGCCATCTCTTTAATTTCAATGTCATTCTTTCTATCCATTATCATCTGTCGCAAATCCTGATTTAATACAAGCAACTCGAACACACCAACTCTGCCCTCAAAACCGGTATTATTGCAACGATTACATCCTTTACCTATATAGCTATCTGGAATTTCAACATCGCCAAAGAGATGTCGGTACTTAAACATAAGCATTTCAGAAGGCTCAAATCTCTCTTTGCAGTGAGGACATATCCTTCTAACCAGTCTTTGTGCTATTACAGAAAGAAGAGAAGATGCAGTCAAAAAGGGCTCTATTCCAAGATCTCGTAACCGAGTTATGGCAGAAATGGCATCGTTGGTGTGCAGTGTTGAAAAAACAAGATGGCCAGTCTGTGCAGCTCGTATAGCAATTTCAGCGGTCTCTTTATCACGAATTTCACCAATAAGAATTACGTCCGGATCCTGTCGTAATATCGACCGAAGTGTACTTGCAAATGTAAGTCCCGCTTTTTCATTAACCTGGACCTGATTTATTCCAGAAAGCTTAATTTCGATAGGGTTTTCAATAGTAGTTATGTTAATCTCTTTGCCCTTAATTCTGTTAAGAAAGGCAAATAGACTGCTGGATTTACCGCTGCCTGTTGGGCCGGTTACAAATATTATTCCCTGGGGTTTATGAATAAGATCGTTAACAATTTTGATCTCATCGTCAGTGTAGCCAAGGTTTTCAAGGCTGAAAAGATCCGCTGTATGCCTTAAAACACGAATAACAGTCTTTTCGCCAAAATGGGTTGGTAGTGTGGAGATACGCAGATCAATTGATATTCCATCAACCGTTCTTTTAATTCTACCATCCTGCGGAACTCTCTTCTCTGCAATATCCAAATCAGCTAATATCTTTATACGAGATGTAAGAGCAGAGCTCATCCAATGCGGTAGTTCGGCTTTATTACGTAGTAGCCCATCTATGCGATTTCTGACCAATACTTTATCTTCGTTCGGTTCGATGTGTATGTCGCTAGCCCCTGCCTTTATAGCTTCATCTATTATCATGTCCACCATTTTAACAACAGGTTCCGCCTGGCTGCTCTTTTTTAAATCATCGGTTGAACCGGCAGAAACTTCATCAAGCCTCTCCCTTTTCATAGCCTCTGCCAAAGTAGCAAATGGTGAATCAGCATTCTTCGCTTCGTGAGAATGTTCCTGAAGCAATTTGTCGATTTCAGCTGAGGTGCATTTAACTGGCAAAACATCTAAATCAGCAGCAAATTCAAGTTTTGTGAGAGAAACAAGATTGTCCGGTTCTGCCATTAGCATGGATACTGTTCCCGACTCAATTTTAGTGGGGAAAGCCTTACAAGCAGTCAGTGACCGCAACGGGTACATTTGAAGCAGATTCGGTTCCATTTTTATTGTCAGAAATATAAAAAAAGAGAGTTGTGGCTGTCTTCGTTTTTATTTAAGAATCAAAATCTTTAATTTTTCACGAAATCCATTTCCTGAGACAATTGCTGTTTGTCGTAATGCAACAAACCAGTAGGTAAATATGATCAATAAAGATAGAAAGTGAGCTATGTTATGAGTTTTTATGAAATTCCAATTTTAGTGCAAGATTTATGATAAAATTGGAAAAAATCGAAAATTTTAACTATTAAAAATGATGTTTTAAAAAAGCACCTCACATTGTTCACATTTATATATTACTCCCTACATATCATAGACTTAGGATGTGAGGTAGGTAGTCACATTGACCTCACATGACCTCACATTTTTTAGAAAGGGGGGGGGGAAATGTGATATAATGTGAGGTCGATATCACATGGAAAGTCACATCAAACAGAGTTGTTTCAGACGCTTAGCATTCACAATTTTCGCAGCAAAAGAATAAATACAGACACCAAAAACCCTTATTATGAAAGTTCTTTTTGATTCACCTTTAAAAAATCAAGTATTTCAATCAGGTTGGCACTTGTAAATATTGGTATTTCAATATCACTAATTTTAATTGTAACTGAAGAATCCTCAAGCATTTTTCCAATTTTAGCCCGGGTTGTTGGATTACTAAAGAAATGAATGAGTTTATTCTTAACATCAGTATCGACGAGATGTTCGATTATTTTTAAGCCTTCGTTTAGCATTGAGCCCTCATTATTGTGTTTTAGTTTTCTGTAGATCAACAATGACTTCAGAAACCAAGTCAGCTATAGTATAAAAAATATACATTTCATCTTTTAAAATGTCCCCAAATAAATCCTCGCTGGGAAGGTCTGCGCCTATAAAACCAATAGTGTTTTTAATACACACCCCATCAGTAATCAGTCCACTTTGCCTTATTGGTATTGCCAAAAAAGTCCTGTAATCATGCTTCAACGCACGTGCTTTGATATCAGTGGCCTCTAATCCAAAAATTAGTTTGTTTGATTCAATGTCATCAGTATTTTTAATATACAATTCTTTAAACTTATCGGTATACTTAACAAAAAGCTTGAATATTGGATTACTATCTGGCATTTCTGGTTCGCCACATCTTTCCGTTTGTTCCTTAGAACGTAGGCTGCAAAGCTTTCCGTTAGAGATATATTTAATAGTTATCTTTGGATAACGACCAAACATATCTGACATTATCTTGGCGTATGTAGTGAAGCATATGCTTGTCAGTGCGTTTAAGCAATCAGATTCTGATTTGTTGGTAGTGCGGTAATCTCGTAATTTTTCAGCAACATCATGAAGGTCGCTGTTTATTCGCAGAAGTCTTCTGTGTCTAATCTTATATGCCTCAGATTCCTTTGTTAGAAACATATTTGTAAAGCTAAGTAGAAGAAGTATTAAGCTCAAGACTATAATAGCCGAGTTAGTGTGTGCAGTCCAAATTTGGACAACATTAGCGAGAACGGCAAGGGTTGCTAGAACAGTGACAAATATCCAATTTAGGTATATACTGGGGGCAGATTTCACTTTGTTGAACTTGTATTTTAAATTGCTCATGCTTATTTCAAAATAAACAAGAAAAACCCTAGGTTACAATAGAAACGATCAAGCACACTGTCTATTTGCACAAGTATTATGTTATCAGCATACAGTTCATAACTTTTTTAAAGCTGTAAAGGCTTCAAAACTTTTATTAAATAGAAGCTGGTTACCCAACGTCAAGGAACATTATTTATCAATAATTCTTCTCTCAATCTCAATCCTCCTAGCCCTCAACGCACTATACAACAACTCCGCATCCAGCTCAGCCTCAAACGGATCCCTCTGTAACGCCGACCTCAGCGTATCTTTGAACCAGTCAGACAGGTGTTCGTCTGTCAGTAACTGTTCAAGACTTTTCTTTGAGAGTGGATTACCCATATGCCATTAGACCCATTAAATGCTAATTCCCTTCCAAAAATAATACGGGTTGCCCCGTTCAACTGCAAGATATCGGCATCGGCGTCTGGAAGTGATCTTGCGTATTCAATTGCAGCATCAAGGTTTGAATTTCGCAGAGTTTATAGTTATTACGTATAGCTTAGAGCGTATTCGTTTACCGTCGCCCGGGTGGAAGGTTTCTATTCCCTGGCCTAACAGGAAAACTGGGTTTCCATTACTCTATAGATGCTCCTTAATAAGGATATTTTCCCTAACATCCACGTCCAATATTTTCTCAGACCGCCCTTGGTCCAGCATCTTTGTCATAATCCTCAAAATAAACTCGGTCGCCAATTTGTAGTGCGCCGTCTTCGGTTAGATAGGCAATTTGACTGAATACTCGCTGTGGTTTCTTTTTGTCACTGTAGTCCCCTAGGATCCATTTCTCACCTAATATAGTCCACATCAT
>JAEUSG010000043.1 GCA_016788315.1 Fibrobacterota bacterium
ATTGAAACCATCTTCACATCAGTAAAACTGGCCGACACAGTAAAACTTTCACCTTTAAAAGAGGATCGGATAGTTGTTAAATGCAGCGACCCTTCAATCCCTTCCGGACCGGAAAACATAGCGTACAAGGCGGCAGAAGCGGTAAAAAAGGTATTTAAAGTGTCAAAAGGCATTAAAATATCAATACTTAAAAAGATTCCTGCCGGAGCAGGAATGGCCGGCGGCAGCGGCAATGGTGCGGCTGTTGTGAGAGGATGCATTAAACTTTGGGGTATTAAAGCCTCGCAGGTATCTATACGTAAAATCTTAGCCAAACTTGGTTCGGATGTCCCATATTGCTACATGGGCGGCACAGCACTTGGCACAGGGCGAGGTGAAAAGCTCAAAAAACTGCCCCCTTTTACCGGCTATAAAGTTCTGGTTGTTAATCCAAGAATTCATGTAAGCACACCGGAAGCCTACCGTCTTCTTAAAAGAGGGTTGACGGCAACGGAGCAAAAAGTTAGTTTATTCATTAAATACAGCCATTTCTTGACAAATAGGCTGTTGCTTAGCAGACTGTTAGAGAATGATTTTGAAGAAGTGGTTTGCAAAAAGCACCCTGTAATTAAAAAGATTAAGGGAGAGCTTTTGAAAAACGGCGCCGAAGGTGCTCTGATGTCAGGGAGCGGATCAACGGTGTTCGGTCTGTTTAAAGGTGCGGAATTTGCCCGGCGCGCCGCCTGTTCTTTCAGCAAAAAGGGTTATAAGGTATTCTTAACGGAATTATGCTGATTTTGCTTTTTAAGAGATATGGAAAAATGGAACATTTCTTTGGACAAAATTCTCAAACACTGAGGAGGGCACAACTGTGGAAATCACTGAAGTCAAAATCACACTAAGGAACGAAGACAAACTTAAGGCTTTTGTCAGCGTAACCTTTGACAATAGCTTTGTGATACGCGGCCTTAAGGTTATCAATGGCAAGGATGGCTACTTTGTCTCCATGCCAAGCAGAAAAAGAAAAGATGGTACCTATCAGGACATTGCACATCCGATTAATAACGATATGCGCAAGCTTCTTGAAAATTCCATCCTGGACGAATACGAAAGAGTACGCTCAGAAGGCGCGCCTGAGGCTCCGCCCGAAGAGGTCGGTGCAGAGTAACCTCACTCTTTTCTGTCCATTAAATTATATTAAGCTTCTTTTAGGGGCGTCGTCAAGCGGTAAGACTCCTGCCTTTGGAGCAGGCATTCGTTGGTTCGAATCCAGCCGCCCCTGTTTTTCCTTTTTTCTACATTGTCCATCGATAGCTTTCCAAATTATTTTATCTTGAATATATGCCTGAAAAAGTAATTCGTCAAATTGCTCAATATTCTGTTATCCGCCCCATTGGTTCCGGTGGCATGGCGACCGTTTATGAAGCTGTAGATGAAAGACTTGGAAGAATTGCTGCTCTGAAAATTCTCCACCCTCATTTGGCTGCTGATACTTCAGCAGTAGAAAGGTTTAAACGGGAAGCCCTTTCTGCAGCTAAACTGGTTCACCAGAATATTGTGCAGGTTTACGACTATATAGAGCAGGGCGGCGAACGCTGTATCGCACTTGAATTTGTTCCAGGTACCGATGCTGAAAGCGTCGTTAAAAAGAGCGGCGGCCTTGGCTTTAAAAACACCCTGGCCATTATGCATCCGGTTGCGGAGGCACTTAGACTGGCTCATAAACACCAGATGATTCATCGGGATGTTAAGCCATCCAATATAATGATCCGCCCCGACAGACGTGTTATGCTTACCGATTTCGGTCTTGTAAAGGGCTCGCTAGATATTAACCTTACAATGGACAACACAGTTGCAGGCACCCCAGCCTTCATGGCTCCTGAACAGATTGCCGGCAAAGTAATTCTGCCTTCGTCCGATATATATGCCTGGGCGGTCTCATTTCATTTTATTATTACCGGCTCCTTACCCTACAACAGCACCGAGTTTATTTCAATAATGAGTGACATAAAGGCCGGTAAAACAGCTATTGACGAAAAGGCTTTATCTGCTATGCCGGGCAAATATTCAGCCATCATACGAAGATGTCTATTACCCGATCCTGCCGACAGACCAAAAGATGCTTCAGAATTATTAGTGCTTCTAGGTGACCTTCCCGTTGATGTTATAATTGAGCAGACCATTTGTAATCCTGAAGAATGTGAACGGGTCGCCTCAGCATACGCTACCGAAAAAAGTATTGCTAAAACGGTAGTAGGCCGTACCGCCGGCTCCAAAAAGAGTAAATATTACGCAACATTTACGGTCGTTTTATTATTAATAGCGGTAAGTTTTCTATTTCTCAAAGAAAAGCCGCAACATGCAGTTGCTCAAACTCAGCCCTTAACCCCACTGATTTCGGACACAACTCTTTTACCTGCCGGCAATGACACCGTTAAAAAGAGGATTCCAGCAAAACCTGCAAACTCTAATACACGGAAACAGGTTATATCAAAAACAAAAGAGAATATTGTTTCTTCAGCTTCGGCCCTCAAAGCAATCGACTCATCAAACATTTCTGCAAGAACTGCTGAAGCCGCAGCTGAACCAGTTAAAATTGATTCAGGTGCCTTTTTTATTCATTCTGAACCTTGGGCAAATGTTGACATAAATGGCAGAAGCGTAGGAAAAACCCCACTTGGCCCCATTCCATATCCTGTTGGCAGATATCATGTGCGTCTCTACAACGAATTCACAGAAGAAATTTCCGACAGCATAACAGTAAAGACCGGCGAAGTAACAAGGAAAAGATTTAAGCTGACAATCAAGCCGGCGTACAGACAATGAGACAGATCCTCTTATCTATTTTTATCATATCATTATCCTGCATCATTTATTGTAAAGAAACAAATACATCATATCAGGAACTTTACGAAAATGGATATT
>JAEUSG010000052.1 GCA_016788315.1 Fibrobacterota bacterium
ATAATGGTATAAAGGTGATGCTGGTAGTTCAGAAAAGTGACAGCTCCAAAATATACCCGCAAGCACCGATAGGGACAGAATTAACTTTTGACTGGTCAAAAAAGGGGTTTTTAACTGCAATCCCTGAATCAACAGTATCTATAAGACTCATTTTGGGTTTGGAAAAAGTTTCTGGTAGTGTGATGTTTGACAATATTGCTATAAGACTTATTTCCGATTATAATGTTCCGCCTCGCGACAGCACAATACCAATACCTCAATATCAGCCTAATGGAATATTAAGAGGAGCAATGATAAGCAACAATGCTGACAGTGCCTCTGTTGTAAGATTTGGAAATGAGTGGAAGGGAAACTGTATAAGATGGCAGTTAGGCGGAACAAGCTATACTGATGCTCTTCTTCGCCCAGATTTTGAAACACTTCTTGCTCAAGAATTAAGCAAGCTGGATCGTCTCCTTCCTATTTTCCGCTCCTCCGGAATATCCGTGGTGCTTGATATGCATTCTCTGTCACAGGGTCTGTTTAAGGATACAACAGCACAAAAATTATTGATTGACGTCTGGAAAAGGTTAGCGACCCGTTATAGAAACAGCGAAGAGATTTGGGCATATGATCTTGCAAATGAGCCGAATGAAGATTCATGGCACGATGAGGTTATGACTCTCGATTCACTCTACGAGACAATGGTAAAGGAGATCAGAAAAATTGATACTGGAAAGGTTATTATTCTTGAACCCAGCTGGGGAGTGCCATCCAGACTTGTAAACTTCGTACCGGTTGGTGCAAGGAGCGGCTGGAACTTTAAAAAAATTGTTTACAGCGTACATTGTTATGACCCTTTTGAACTTACCCATCAGGGAATAGTTGGAAATTATCCTCCATTTGGTGCTGTTTATCCAGGTAAAATTGCAGGAACAGATTGGGATTTTAATAGAATGAGGACTGCACTAAAGCCTGCTGTTGATTTCCAGAAGAAATACAGAGTACCAATTTATATAGGCGAATTCAGCTGTGTCCGTTGGGCAAACCAGAAAAGTGCTATCCGCTGGCTTACCGATGCAGTTTCTCTTTTTGAAGAATATGGCTGGGATTGGACATATCATGCATACAAGGAATTTCATGGTTGGAGCGTTGAGTTTGATGATTCACTTTACAGTACTATTCCTCCGGTTACAACAGATAGGAAAGAGTTGCTTCTATCTTACTTTGCTCTCAATAAACCGGGTTATAATACATCTGCCAAGAATTCATTAGATGCATCATTGACACCTAATGAAGTTCTTATTACACCAAACCCCTTTAATCCAGTTGTAAATATTAAACTGCCGCTTAAAGAAAAAGTTTCCAGACTTCATATAATAGATATAAAGGGAAATAAAATTGCTGATTTAACAGATAAGGGTAGAGACAACATCTTTACCTGGAACGCAGAGAAGTTTTCATCCGGTATATACATCTTGAGTTTGGTAAACAAAAGCGGGATAAGGCAGCAGTATAAGCTTACGCTTATTCGTTGATCTTAACTTGATTCTCAAAAAAAGTTAGCCTAAGAACTTTTCTCAGTCCGAAACGGAAAAATCCATCGCCTCAAGAAGCTGAGTAAGCGCTTCATCCTTTTTCTGCAGCACAACGTGTGTATTCGCAAATTCCCGCCTTACAGGGTACTCTTTGCGGAGTCTGTCGAAAAATTTACCACGTGTTTCTGTTGGCTCATAAGCCATTTTACGCATTCTTTGATCATCTTCCATTACGTCGTAAACTTTAAGAGCTATCTCACGCAGAGCCTCTTCAGAGGAACCATATTTTTTGGAGAGGGTAATTTCCGGAACAATAGGGGGTGGGAGTTCGAGGCGCCATTGCGATTCAATGTCAAAAAATGCTGCAGCAGCTCTGTAGATCATCTCAGTGCCGCGTACTTTTCCATCGAAAGAGTATCCGGCGATATGAGGAGTTGCAATATCAGTTACAGCATGAAGTTCAGCGCTGATTTCAGGCTCTTTTTCCCATACATCAAAAACAGCAGATGAAATATGGCCGCTTTTAATTGCTTCAAGAATGGCCTCTGTATTGCCGACCGAGCCGCGGGAGGTGTTGAAAAGTATCAAGCCTGGTTTTGTTTTTGCTAGAAATTCAGAATTGATGAGATGTTTTGTCTGGTGCTTTCCCTCTTTTGTAAGGGGAGTGTGAAATGTCAAAATGTCGCAATCGTAGAGTGATTCGATAGGGCGATAGTTTTCATCGCCGCTTTTCTCGAAGAGAGGGGGATCGTTAAGAAGAACCTTCATCCCAAGAGCTCTGCAGCGTGCAGCAACACGGCTTCCGACATTGCCGACTCCAACTATTCCGATACTTTTATCTGATAACTTAAATGAGTATTTAGCAGATAGATTGAGAAGTGATGAGATTACAAATTCAGCAACAGAGGTGGCGTTTGAGCCCGGGGCGCTGGAAAATCCGATACCCTTTTTTGCGAGATATGCAGTGTCTATGTGGTCGAAACCGATCGTCGCAGTGGCTACAAAGCGGATTTTGCTGCCTTTAAGAAGATTTTCGTTCACCTTCGTTATGCTGCGTACAAGAAGGCATTCAGCATCGCCCAGAGTTTCAGGTGTAATGTTTCGTCCGGCCATTGTAACTACTTCGCCGAAATGTTCAAATACTTCAGCGACGTAGGGAATGTTTTCATCAGCTATAATTTTTATCATGGGGTTAAAATAATACTTGGCGAAACCCCTCTTAAAGTATTTTCAATCGATGGCGGATTTAGAACAGACTCTCGAATATCTGTATAGTCTACACACCAGAGGTATAAAACCTGGGCTGGAGAGGATGGCCGCCTTCCTGGAAAGACTCGGAAATCCCGAAAAATCCTTCAAATCTATCCATGTTGCTGGAACAAACGGCAAAGGTACCGTTTCGACTATTGCCTACAATATTCTCCGGGCGAACGGGTATTCAACAGGCCTTTATACATCGCCGCACATACAAAAGTTTAATGAACGGATAAAAATTAACGAGAGCGATATTGCTGATAGTGATATTGCCTCATTTGTTGAAGTGCACAGGAAATACATAGAAGACTCTGAACTCACCTTTTTTGAAATCACTACAGCAATGGCTTTTGATGCCTTCAGACGATCAGGTGTTGAGTATGCAGTTGTAGAGGTTGGTCTCGGCGGGCGGCTTGATGCAACTAATCTGCTTACGCCTGCGGTTTCTGTAATCTGCGACATTTCCAAAGATCATGAAGATATGCTGGGCTCTACGATTTCTGCGATTGCCGGTGAAAAGGCGGGGATTATTAAAAAGGGAGTACCGGTTGTATTTGGTGTGCCTGACATTGATGCGTCAGCAGTGATAATTCGTAAAGCTTCTGAACAGAACGCGCCGGCATATGATCTGTTTAAAATAGCTTCATGGAAAATTATTGACGAAAACGTTAAAGGTACAGAGTTTGACTTGTCAATCAATGATGAACCTGAAGTTAAATGTATGCTGCCTATGCCGGGCCTTCATCAAGTACAGAATTGTGCTCTTGCTATTGCGGCAATAATCAAGGCTGGCATAAAAACAGTTTCTAGTGATATTTATAATGGTGTTTCGAGATCGAAACTTCCTGGCAGGCTTGAATATGTTGAAGGTTCACCCTCGTTTGTCGTTGATGTGGCACATAATCCAAAAAAGATCTCTGCTTTGGCGGCATATCTGAAAAAATTCTTTCCAAAGAGGAAAAAAGTTGCTCTGTTTGGCGTGATGAAGGACAAAGATTATAAAGAGATGGTTTCCATTCTTAAAGATGCCGTTGATGAGTTTGTCTTTACTTCACCCGATTTGCCCCGAGCTTTGGATGCGGCTGAATTGACGACTCTCTCTCCAGGGGAGGTTGTAAAGAGTGTGCCAGAAGCCGTAAAAAGAGCCAACAATCTTGCAGGTAAAGATGGCGTCGTGATTATAACAGGTTCGTTTTATACTGTCGCAGAAGCTATTGAGCGGTTGATGTAAAATGGCGTTTACAAAGATCTCACTATTCATTCTGACTGGTATCCTGGTTGATTTTTTGCTGCATTGATAAATGCAAGCATGTTTTCGAGAGAAACATCTCCTTCAACAGCATGAGCCGGGGCGAAAATGTACCTTCCATTTCTCCCCATGTTGAGCAGGCGACTGCTTTCGTTTGTCACATCCTGCACTGTTCCATAAGGTAGCGTTTGCTGGGTTGATAGTCCGCCATGAAATGAAAGACGGTTACTGTAGCAGTAGAAAACCTCCTCTGTATTCATAACCTCTGGTTGAAACGGGTTAAAGCAGTTTAAGCCGATATCGATCAAATCATCGAATAATTCTACAACATCACCGCAGGAATGGATGGTTAAAAATTTTCCGGCTTCTTTGACTGGAGCATACATCCTCTTAAGGCGCGGATAGATGAATTCTCGCCATAGCGGATATCCCATAAGGAGACCATGCTGCTGTCCCCAGTCATCGCCGAAGTGAACAGCATCAATGTCATATTTCAATGCCTCGCGTATCTGTGCAATATTATAGTCGGCAATGGCATCGAGCAGTTCATGTACGAATTCCGGATGGTCGTAAAAATCCATCATGAGTGTATCCATGCCGCGAAGAGTCCAGGCGCGCTCAAATAGGGAAAAACCAACTACCATTTTGCGGAACAAGCCGGGATTTTTTTTCAGTTTATCAGGGATGCTGGAAAAAATCCGCGGGTCTACCGGATTTGGCATCTGGTATTCTTTTAGTGAGGGCTCTTTTAGGACTTGGTTACTTACTGAGCCGATATCTTTATCAACGTTTCTGTCCCAGATTACTCCAAATGCATCAATAAACCTTCCGTTACCTGCATCCTCGAAGTATCCAATACCACTGCCAAGTGTCAGGAAGTGGTTGCCTGTGGCCGAAGAAATGTCATCTGTCCCGTAATAGCTGCTCAATTTTTCTGCAGCTTCTTTTGTGAATGAATAAGACCATGGGACATAAGGAG
>JAEUSG010000055.1 GCA_016788315.1 Fibrobacterota bacterium
CTTCGCTGTTGTGTTTTTTATTATTTACCTCATGAACCTTAACAATGGTAAAAGTAAGGTAAAACTGGTTGAGATTTCATGTATACCATAAGCCAGATGCTTATTGCTCGCAATAGAGAACGAAAGCTTGTTGATGAATCATTGGAGATGCTTTTAATAAATCCGCAAGTTGTTTGGGTTATTGCGAGGTGAAGAGACAGCGCTTTCTCCTTGGCAGCCCACGTCGCGGCAAGTTTGAGCGCGTTTTCGGGTGTTGTTTTTATAAATTCTTGAATGCATTGGCATTTGCAATGCTGTTGACCAACACAGCGAATTAAGACAGTAACGTAAATCTGATTACTACACGCTAAAGGACCGAGAACATGGATTATGTAAGTGCTATTGAAAAAATAAACTCCGCAATTTTCGGTATTTTCAATATGCTTTCCAACGCTAATTTTTTTTTGAATGGCGGCGCGTCATTACTTAAAGAAAACGAAGCTTACCACAATATCGGAAGGGGGAAGCGATGCTTCATACTCGGGCTGGGGCCATCTTTGTCCTCGATGGATCTGTCGAAGATTAGAGCAGAGACTATATTTGCTGTTAACAACTTCGTTTGGGCTGAGTTGGCGAAATCGATTAACCCGACGTATTATGTAGTTGTTGATTCACAGTACTATCGTGAGAAAAGCGATACGCTTAAAGAAATCGTGAGTAAAGCTCCCAATTGCCAGTATTTTTTCTTGAATAAAGGCCGGACGTTTGTCGAAAACATGGATAATAAACCAGCTAAGCGTGCATATATAAACGCAAAGCTTGTCCCTTATGGAGACTATGTGAAATTTGATATGCGGTCAAATATGACCGCTTCAATGAATGTCGTAAACGCCGCAATCCAGATAGCTCTTTACATGGGTTTTAGTAAAATATATCTATTAGGATGTGATTTTAATCAATTTGTTGATCCGCAAAATATACTGCACTGCTGGAGCAGGCGGGCTGATGATGATGTAATGACTATTACTTATGCAGATTTCCTGAATCGACACGCGATCATGCTTCGTCATCATTATGCGCTCAATGTGGCTGCAAAAAATAGAAATATACAAATTGTCAATCTCACGCCTGGTAGTTTGATCGACGCATACGAGCGTGCGGATCTAGCTGCGGTAATGTGATCAAAGATCCTAGAATGACATCTGAAAAGGAAAATGACCAGCGGAAGGTTCTTCGAAATTCAGTTATCTATGGGTTGGCCAGTGCATTTTCTG